>JAZRGZ010000022.1:0-12482 GCA_045644505.1 Christensenellaceae bacterium
GTAAAGAACGGAAGTATAATCGCCGAAGATTTAGGCATAATTGACGACGGAGTGAAAAACCTTCTAACCAAAACTGGTTTTCCAGGTATGAAAATATTGTCTTTTGCTTTCAACGGCGATAAAAATAATCCTTACTTGCCTGAAAAATTACCAAAAAATTGTGTTTGTTATACAGGCACTCACGATAACGACACCTTAAAAGGTTTAATACAAGGTTTTAATGATTGGGACTACACTAACTTTATATGCGGACTTAAAAACAGCTTAAACCACTTAAATATAGACGCCGATTTAGACAGTGTTGACGATATCATAGAAGCAGTTATCGAGTGCGGTATGAAAAGTAAAGCCAACTTGTTTATCGTCCCCTTGCAAGACTTATTAAAATATTCAAAAGTATACAGAATCAACACCCCGGGAAGTGTTGATAATTGTAACTGGTCGATAAAATTTAGTAAAGAAGAAATAAAAAAAGCGTTGTCGGTTAAATTGAGACAACTTACGATAAAATATAAAAGGTAAATTATAAAAAAACATTGACAAGATTATATTAAAATATTATAATAATCATAATTAATTATATATTTTTTACATTTCAGGAAAATTTTTATGAGTGTTACTGAGTGTCAAGCACAAAACATTTCCTCTGAGGTTAATATGGAAAATCTAAACAAAGCGCCCGATTTACCCAAAGACCTTAAAGGGTTTAATTACAGAGTAAAATATAGTGATAAATCCTATCAAGAATATATAGACAATTATCAAGTAAACTTTAAAAAGAAATATTTTTATAGATTTATTAAAAGATTGTTTGACTTTATTTTTGCGTTAGCATTTCTTGTTTTGCTTTCGCCTATAATGATAATTGCGTCACTTGCTATATTAATAGAAATGATATTTTGCAAAGATTCGCGTGGAAGCATATTCTTTTTACAAGACCGAAAAGGCAAAGATGAAAAGATTTTTGGTTGTTTAAAGTTTAGGACGATGAAAAAGAACTGCAATCACGATTGTGCGACCATGCTTATGAAAGACGTCAAAAATCAGTATACGAGAGTAGGTGCTTTCCTTAGAAGATTTAGTTTGGACGAAATACCTCAACTTTTCTGTGTTTTAATCGGCACAATGTCGTTAGTGGGTCCCCGTCCCGTAGTAACCTCCGAAGAAAAACTTATTGCTATGCGTTCAAAACTTAAAGTTTATTCGGTAAGACCGGGAATAACCGGTTGGGCGCAAGTGAACGGAAGAGACGACGTATATTACAAAAATAAAGCAATTATGGACGCTGAATACGTTAAAAAAGCTTCTATTTGGTTTGATATTAAAATATTATTCCTAACTATAAAAGTAGTTTTTTCTAAAAAAGGCGTTATTTAAGAACTAAATATAAAAGCCGTTGCAGTTTGCAACGGCTTTTTTCTATCGAAAAAAATTAAATGAGTTCTTTTGCCAAGTTTTTGATTTCAACTAAGTTTTGGTCGTTTACAGCAGATAAAATTTTAACGTTGTTTTCAGTAAACGTGATATTTTTGCTGTTTTCTAGCATTTTGTTTATAACTTTTCCAGCAGTTGGCGCCCAAGAACCGTTTTCTATAATACCGACAGTTTTGTTTTGGAAATTCCTTTCAGTCAAATGGTCGATAAAAGTTTTCATAAAAGGGAAAACGTCGCCGTTGTAGGTAGTGGTAGCAAGAACTATTTTACCGTACCTAAATGCATCTTCAACGGCTTCTGCCATGTCGTCCCTTGCTAAATCGGCAACCGAAACCTTAGGACACCCTATGCGTTCAAGTTCTTCAACTAGCAACTCAACGGCTTTTTTTGTGTTTCCGTATATTGAAGTATAAGCAATAAATACACCTTCACTTTCAGTTTTATATGACGACCAAATATCGTATAAATTAATATAATAACCTAAATTTTCAGTTAATATCGGTCCATGTAAGGGGCAAATAGTTTGAATATCTAAGTTGCTTGCTTTTTTAAGTAAGGCTTGTACTTGTGCACCGTATTTTCCCACGATACCTATATAATATCTTCTAGCTTCACACGCCCAGTCTTCTTGTACGTCAAGTGCACCAAATTTACCGAAAGCATCAGCAGAGAACAATATTTTATCAGTTGAATCGTAGGTAAGCATAACTTCTGGCCAATGTACCATGGGAGCAAATACGAAAGTAAAATTATGTTTACCAGTAGAGAACGTTTCGCCGTCTGTAACAACAATACGTCTATCGGGAAAATCTGTTCCGAAGAAATTTTTCATCATGACGAAAGCTTTTTGGTTAGAAATGATTACGGCGTTTTGATATTTTGCCATGAATTTATCAATGCTTGACGCATGGTCGGGTTCCATGTGTTGAACGATAAGATAATCGGGTTGTTTGCCGTTTAGAGCGTTTTCAAGATTAGTGAACCACTCGCCCAAAAAACGATGGTCAACCGTATCAAAAACTACCGTTTTGTCGTCGTTTACAAGGTACGAATTATAAGCCATACCGTTTTCCACAACGTATTGACCTTCGAATAGGTCTGTAACGTGGTCGTTTACTCCGATATAAGTAACGTCATTATTAATTTTCATATTTTCTCTTTTCTCCTTTTTATAAGTGTAAAGTAATAGTCATAGTTTTCCCGTACGTAGACTTTGCAAAAATTTTCCATTTATTGGCTTCGGCAACGCTTTTTGCGATTGATAGTCCAAGTCCACTACCCCCAGTTTCTCTTGAACGCGAATTATCGCCACGGTAAAATCTTTCAAATATTTTTTCCGATTCAGAATCAGGGATTAAACTTCCTGCATTTATAACGGTAATCGTCGGTCTAGTATCTTTTTTAAGACGAACTATAATTTCTCCGCCACGTGGTGTATACTTTACAGCGTTATCCAGTAAAATGTTTATAATCATTTTGATGCTTTCAACGTCACCGTCGTATTCTATTCCGTTATCTACGTTAAGACTAATGAAACTACCGTTTTCAAACGCAAGCGCGTCAAAGGGAAGAGTGCATGCAACAAGCGTTTCCGATAAATTAAAGCGTTCTCTCTGGCGATTTATGTTTTCATCAATTTTAGCAAGAGTGAGCATATCTGTTACCAGAACTTGCATGCGTTCGGTTTGTGCTTGAATATTTTCTACCCATTTATTATCGTCAATATTTTTTAAAACCTGCGCGTTAGCCGAGATAACGGCGATAGGAGTTTTTAATTCATGACTGGCGTTAGATATAAATTGCAATTGTCGGTTTAATGTGTCGTTTACGGGTTTTACAAACTTTGACGACGTCAACAAAATAATAATAAAGACTGCAACGTAAGCACAAATAAGAATTATCAAAGCCGTCAGCACGTTGCTTTTTATCATTAAGCTTAAATCAGTTGTATCTATTGCTATGATAAGGGGATTATCATTATAAGTAATTCTATAATAAATTTTTTCAACGTTTCCCGAATCGTAATTTCGTGAAGTTGCAAGTTGTACAAGGTTGTTTATAGTATTCTCGCTAAAATAGTTAGAGTCGAAAGTTTTAATATACTCTGACGGGTCGTTGCCGACTATTTCCACAACAAAACAGTTATGCGCTTGCACTTGTTTGGAATTAAGATATTTTTCGTGATTGTAAGAAAGTTCTCTTGCAATCATTTCGTTCCGGTTACCTATGGTTACAGAATAAAAGATTGAAAACAGGAGAGTAAAAGTAACCAGCAAAACCGACATAGAGATTATTAAAAAATCCCGTCTAGACTTACCTATCATTTTTAACCCCTAAAACGTATCCTACGCCACGCAAGGATTTGATTTCAACTCTTGCGCCAATAAGCGCGAGTTTCTTTCTTAAAAACGAAATATACACTTCAATTGTGTTGTATTCGGCGTCACTGTCATACCCCCAAATCTTTTCAATAAACCGTTCCTTATCAATGCATTTGCCTTCGGAAAGTATAAGCATTTCCAAAATTTGAAACTCTTTTTTGCCAAGCGCCACCTTCTTGTTGTTGCAAACAAGTTCCAAATTATCTCTGTTAAGATTTACATCGCCGTAAGATAATACGTCGCTAGTAAACTTTTCCTTTCTGCGTAATAACGCACGTATACGAGCCAAGAATTCGTCAGTATTAAAGGGTTTAGTGATATAGTCGTCAGCACCTAAATTAAGACCATCTACTTTATCGTTCAACTCAGATTTTGCAGAGAGAATTAATACAGGCGCAGAAATATTGTTTTGGCGTATTTTTTTTAAAAGCGAAAACCCGTCTAATTTAGGCATCATAACGTCTAAGATAATAAGGTCATAAATGCCGGATAACGCAAGGTCAAGACCGTCTTCGCCGTTTAAAGCGTAATCGACTGAATAATTATTTTGTTTAAGTATAACCGATAAAGCATCAACTAACTGCTTTTCGTCGTCCACTAATAGAATTTTCATTTTCTACCTTATAAAAGAGGAATAGTTGCCAAAAACTCAACGTCATTTCTGTTTTTAGCATCGCCTTCGGCTAGCACGAAGAGTTTTTTTACAACGATAGCGCCAGCTTTTTCGGCAAGTTCTGTTAAGCCCTTAATGCTTTCACCAGTGGATATAACGTCGTCAACGATAGCGATTTTTTTACCGCTTATAACGTTAACGTCGTGACGTGACAAATAAAATTCCTGCGCTATACCCGTAGTAATAGAAGAACCGTAACTAACGCTTATGCCGTCTTGCATATAAAGTTTTTTAGATTTTCTGGCAACTGCGTAAAAGGGATGTTCAAGTTCTCTTGCTACAACGTGTGCAAGTTGAAGACCCTTTGATTCGGCAGTTAAAATCGCATCCACACCGTCACAAAGTTTTGCAATTTCTTTACCGCAGTGTTCAGTAAGCGCGGGATTTCCGTGAAGATTAAAAAAAGCAATCTTAACGCCTGACGGTAAACTTAACACGGGAAGGTCGTTTTTTACGCCTTTAATATTAACAGTAAAAAATTGGCTCATATTTTACCTCCGTAACATAAAACAGTTTATCACAAAAAAAACCGTTTGTCCAATTTTACATCATATATTTAAATTATCAAGCATAATTTTATTCTATAACGGGGGTAATATGGAATTTTACAGTACTTCATCGGACGCCGTATTAAAATTGTTTAACGTAAAAAAAGACGTGGGAATAAGTTCAAAAGACCTCTCATCTCGCTTGCAAAAATACGGTTTTAACCAAATAACAAAAAAGAAAAAACAAAATTTTTTCGAGCGACTGTTTTTGGCGTTAAAAGAGCCAATGATACTGATATTATTATTCAGTCTTGTCGTTGCATTCGGAACAAAACTAGGTAGCTATCTTAAAACTGGTGTTCGCGATTTTAACGAGTGTGTAGGAATTCTCGTCGCTATTGTACTGTCAGTATCAATTACATTGATTATGGAGGGCAGTTCTCAAAAAGCCTTTGACGTGTTAAATAAAATATACGACAACGTAACCGTAAGAGTTATTAGAGACGGAACTGTGTTAACAGTATTACAACGGTTTATAACTGTCGGCGATATAATTTTGCTTGAAAGCGGAGATAAAATCGTTGCAGACGGCCGACTTCTTGAAAGCAATTCTTTAAGCATTGACGAATCGGCTTTAACAGGCGAAAGCATGCCTGTAAAAAAACAAGCCGATGCGGTGTTAAATGGTAAAAGTCTGTTAGCAGAACGAATAAATATGGTGTATTCGGGGACGTTTGTCACCGCAGGAAGTGGTAAAATGTTAGTTACTGCAATCGGCGACAACACGGAAATGGGCAAAATTGCAGGAGAAATAGACGGTAAAAAAAGCGGAAGTTCACCCTTAGAACACAAACTTTCTAAACTAGGCAAAACCATATCGATAACCGGTATAGTATGCGCCGTCGTCGTATTCGTTTTGTCGGTAATTAAACTAGCCCTAACTAAGACTTTGAATTTTAACAATATTCAAGGACTTTTTATAGAGTGTATTATTTTAATAGTTGCAGCAGTTCCCGAGGGGTTACCGACTATCGTTGCATTGTCGCTTGCATTAAATATGATAAAACTTGCAAAGGAAAACGCGCTTATAAAGAAAATGATTGCAACCGAAACTATGGGTGCAGTAAGCGTAATTTGTTCTGACAAAACAGGCACTTTAACACAAAATAAAATGTCAGTAAAAGAGTTTTGCAACGGATTAAAATGTTCACTGCCAGAAAAACTGGCTGAAAGTGTAATAATGCAAAATTTTATATGTAATTCAACCGCAGACGTAGTGGTAAATAACGGCAAAACAGAGTACGTTGGAAACGGTACGGAATGCGCGCTTATACAAGCGGTAAAAAACAATACGGGCATTTCGTACAAGGAATACAGAGAAAAGTTCGGCGTGTTATTTAGAATTCCTTTTGACAGTAAATATAAGTTTATGGTTACGGGAATAAAAGACGGCGATTCAAGTAGGTTGCTGTTAAAAGGCGCGCCTGAAAAAGTAATAGAAAAATGTTCCATGTCAAACGAGCAGAAAAACAAAATTCTAGCTGAGATAAACGTTAGACAGCGTAACGCCGAAAGGGTTCTATGTTTTGCTCATAAAGATTTAATAAACGAAGATTTTAGCAATAACGATGACGGTTATACGTTTGACGGTTACGCAGTTATAACCGACCCAGTAAGACCCGAAGTAAAAAAAGCCGTTTCCGACTGCAAAAGAGCAGGAATAAGCGTTAAAATGCTTACAGGTGACAATCAAACGACGGCTTATGCTATTGCAAAGCAGTTAGGTATAGCAACTGATGAGAATCAAGTGGTAAACGCTAGTTTTTTAGAAAATTTAAACGATGATGAATTAAAACGGGTTTTACATAAAATAGCCGTCGTTGCAAGAAGTACTCCGCTTTTAAAATTAAGAATAGTAAAGGCGTTAAAGAGTTCAGGTGAAGTAGTTGCCGTAACAGGCGACGGAATAAACGACGCGCCAGCAATAAGACACGCCGACGTAGGCGTTGCGATGGGGATATCCGGCAGTGAAATTACAAAAGAAACGGCAGACGTCGTCTTACTAGACGATAGTTTTTCTACCGTAGTAAAAGCAATAACTTTCGGCAGAAACGTATATAAAAATTTGCAAAGGTTTATTTTATTTCAGTTGTCGGTAAACGTCAGCGCTTTATTGTTTATAACCGTTTGCGCCATACTCGGGCTAAACACGCCTTTTAACGCCTTACAGTTATTATGGATTAACGTTATAATGGACGGCCCGCCCGCATTGACCTTAGGTCTAGAAAGAGCGTCGGATAATTTAATGACCGTAAAACCTATTGGGAAAGACCGCAGTATAGTCAGTCGGAATATGTTATTACGCATAATTTTTAACGGTGTATTTATAGGCGGGATAGTATTATTACAATACCTAACAAACTTTATGAAAGTATCACAGTCGGAAAGGTCCGGAACGGTGTTTACTTTGTTTATACTGTTTCAATTATTTAATGCATTTAACAGTAGAGAGTTGGGAGCAAGAAGTATTCTTAAAAATGTTGGTAAAAATAAAATAATGATAATAACTTTTGCTTGTATATTCTTTTTGCACGCAGTAATCGTAAGTTTCTTTCCAAATATTTTCGGTGTTGGTAGAATAGGTTTTGGCGCATGGTTAAAATGCATATTGCTTTCATTGTCGGTTATTATAGTTTCCGAACTCTATAAACTGATTTTTAGGATTATAAAAGCAAATAATAAATAAAAATTCGAGGAGAGCGTAAACTAAACAATATGACAAGACTTACCGTTTCTGAAAATTACAAAAATTATTCTAACCTTGAATACGTTAAAAACTGTTTAAAAGAGATTTTGACTCATACGAAAAGCAACGTTTATTTAAACAGAACCGACGACAGAATAGAATTCGTCATAGAGTGCTCGGACGGGTATTCGGATATAATAAAAGCAGAACTCATCGACAAAATAGCAGAGATTATTTCAATAAACTACAAGTATATATATTACAAGAACCAAATAAAAATAGGCGGATTAAACGCAGACGAAAAAGAAATTTTATACGCAAGCTTGATTGCTGCCGACCTAGATGCAGATAAAAAATACTGTTATAATAAATGCAAAGATTTTAACGATATTGCAATAGACGGCGCTTACAATTTTTACCTAACTCCATTAAAAAAGAAATGGGAAGACGTGGTATCGTATATGCCGTCATGCTTTATTAACTCACAACTTAAAGACTTTATTACTTATCTTTTAGAAAGCAAAAAGAAAAAAGTATATATCGATGGCGAAAAAGTTTTTGATACGCATTTCAGACGGTTAAAAAGAACTGATTTAATCGGTGGGGAAAACGTTAAAATCATTAGAGAAGTGCTACTGTCTAACTGTGGAGAAATTGAACTGTCAGGCGTAATTCCTGCTGACGACGAAAAGTATTTAAGAGAGTTTTACGGCGACAAAATAACCTTTTCACAAAGATATTTTAATTAAAACGATTGACAAAAATATGTAAAAGGTATATTATAGACGAGAAATATGCTTATTTTTCGGACAAGTAGCACCTGATTTTCTTTCAGAGAGTGGGCGGACGGTGCAAGCCCATAAGAAAAGACGACTGTGAAACCGCCGACTAGGGCAGGCACCGTGCCTAACGGTAAATTAAGTGGTCGGGGTTCCCGACAATTAAGGTGGAAACGCGGAATTTATTTCGTCCTTAAAGAGAAATCTTTAAGGACGATTTTGTTTTATACGGAGGTTAATATGAAAATTACGTTAAAAGACGGTTCGGTATTAGAATTTGATAAAGCCGTCACTGCAATGGACGTTGCAAAAAACATTTCAGAAGGTTTAGCAAGGGTAGCCGTTGCTTGTAAGATGGACGGAGAACTCGTAGATTTGTCAACTGTAATCGATAAAGATTGTAGCCTACAAATCGTTACATTAAAAGATAAAGAGGGGTTAGACGTATATCGCCATACGACCGCTCACGTTTTGGCGCAAGCAGTTAAAAACATTTTTCCTACAAGTAAACTCGCAATAGGACCTACCGTAGAAAACGGATTTTACTATGATATAGAATTCAAAACTCCTATCAATAAAGACGACCTTGTGAAAATCGAAAACGAGATGAAAGCAATCATCAAAAGCGATTTTCCTATTCAAAGGCTTGTATACTCCAAACGCGACGCAGTTAAAATCTTTAAGGATTTTTCTGAACAATACAAAGTAGAATTAATCAACGAGTTACCCGCAGGTAGCGTAATTTCTTGCTACAAGCAAGGTGATTTTATGGATTTGTGTCGTGGACCTCACTTGCCTAGTACGGGAAAAATTAAAGCGTTCAAGTTGACTTCTATTACAGGTGCTTACTGGCGTGGCGACGAAAAGAACAAAATGCTTACTAGAATTTACGGCACTGCTTTTGAAAAAAAATCCGAACTAGAAGAACATCTATTGGCGTTAGAACAAGCAAAACTTCGTGACCACAACAAATTAGGTCGAGAACTCGGCATTTTCCAAACCGAAGAAGTGGTAGGTCAAGGACTCCCGATTTTAGCGCCAAAGGGTGCAAAAATTATGCAAATATTATCTCGTTTTGTAGAAGACGAAGAAGAAAGACGCGGTTTCATGATAACAAAAACGCCTTATATGGCAAAAAACGACTTATACCGTATTTCTGGGCACTGGGACCATTACAGAGATAAGATGTTTGTTATTGGCGACGAAAATTCGCCTGAGGCAATCGCGTTGCGTCCTATGACTTGTCCTTTCCAATATCAAATTTACAAAAACGGGTTAAAGAGTTACAGAGATTTACCTTGCCGTTACAGTGAAACGGCAACGCTTTTTAGAAAAGAAGCAAGCGGTGAAATGCACGGTCTTATCCGTGTGCGTCAATTCACTTTATCAGACGGTCACCTTATCTGTACGCCTGAACAAGTAGAAGAAGAATTCAAACGTTGTTTGGATTTAAGTTACTATTTCTTAGAGTGTTTAGGTATGAGAGAAGACGTTACTTTCCGTTTTTCTAAACGCGGAAAGAACAAGGCAAAATATATCGACAACGACAAAGCTTGGAACCAAACCGAAACACTTATGAAAAAAATATTAGACGACATCGGGTTGGACTACGTGGAAGCCGAAGACGAAGCTGCATTCTACGGACCTAAGCTTGACGTTCAAACAAGAAACGTTTACGGCAAAGAAGATACTTTAATAACCATACAAATCGACTTTGCAGCGTCAAGAAGTTTCGATATGACTTATGTGGACGAAAACGGGGAAAAACAATACCCGTACGTAATTCATAGGTCAAGTATTGGCTGTTACGAAAGAACGCTAGCCTTACTTATTGAAAAATACGCAGGTGCGTTCCCGTTCTGGATTTGCCCCGTACAAGTAAAAGTTATGAGTTTAACCGATAGAACCGCAGGTTACGCTAAATCGGTAGTAGAACATTTAAAACTTAACGGTATTAGAGCCGAGGCAGATTTAAGAAACGAAAAAATAGGTTATAAAATTAGAGAAGCGCAACTAGAAAAAGTTCCTTATATGATAATCCTTGGCGACAAAGAACAAGAAGAACAAACCTTATCAGTTCGTAGCAGAAAAGAGGGCGACTTAGGCAGTATGACGCTTTCTGATTTAACTAAAAAACTCGTCGAAGAAGATAGAAGCAAAAAAGTGTAAACAGTAAAATAAAAGCCGTCAATAGACGGCTTTTTCTATATAATTTTACAAATAAAACACGCGAAAACACAAGAAACTAAATTTGCAAAAAGTGAAATTATAATAGGTTTTGTAAGATTTTTAGTTTTAGCCCCTGCAAAATAAACGGACGCTACGTAAAATACGGTTTCGCTACTGCCGTAAATAACACATGCTGAACGGGCAAGATAACTGTCTACACCGTAAGTGTTAAAGATATCCGTTAAAACCGCTAACGACCCGCTACCCGAAAAAGGTTTGATTAGCACTAATTTCGTAAGTTCGTTAGGGATTCCTAAAATATTGAACATAGGTGATAAAATCCTAGTTAAAACCGCCGAAATTCCGCTTACTTCAAATAGTTCGCACAGAATAAAAATGCTGACGAGATAAGGAAAAATTCCTATGGTAAAAGGTACTGCCGATTTTGCTCCGTCGACGAAAGCGTCGTACGGCTTGACCTTTTTTACCGCTGAATATACGAAAATGATTAAAAAGAGTAAAGGAATAAAGTATTTCATTTAGAACTTGGTTTTTTAATAAATGTTTTAACTAATAAAATGCCGATAATAGAGGACAATAGAGTAGCGAGAATCGTAGGTAAAATAATATCTGACGGTGACGACGACCCTAAGGAGGTTCTAAGCGCTAGTACTGACGACGGAATAAGTTGAACACTCGTGGCGTTTATAACGAAAAACATAGCGATTGCATATTCGGTGTTAGGGTGTTTTTCAAGTTCTACAATGGATTTTATCCCCATAGGAGTGGTAGCGCCACTCATACCTAAAATATTTGCAGAAATATTAAGCGACATAAAATCGTTTGCTTTATCGGGAACTTTACCAAACAAAAACCTGTTAAGCGGTTTTAAGATTAAAGAAAATTTTTCAGATAGTTTACTTTTTTCCATTAACTTGAAAACTCCAAGCCAGACAGTGTACACGACCAAAAGTTTTAAGGTAAGGTTTAAAGCTTTTTCGCCACCCGATAAAAATGCCGACATAACGCTGTCGGGAGATATAAAAGTTAAAATTAATGTAGATAATATTAAAACCGCACCGAAAATTACGTTCATAATTAAACTTTATGTTTAATTATTCTTGAATATGCTTTAAATTTATGCTAAAATAATATGAAAGATTAAACGTCGTTGACAAATTTACGACGACGGGAGCATACGTAGATTAGGAGAATTAAATGAAAGGAAAATATTACGTAACAACTGCAATAGCATACACGTCAGGTAAACCCCATATCGGCAACACTTACGAAGCAATACTCGCTGACAGCGTTGCCCGTTTTAAACGTTTTGAAGGATATGACGTATATCTTCAAACAGGTACTGACGAACACGGTCAAAAAATTGAAGAGAAGGCTAAAAATGCAGGACTTTCGCCAAAACAGTTTGTTGACGGCGTTGCAGGCCAAATTAAAGATATTTGGAATTTGGTAGGCGTTTCTTACGACAATTTTATTAGGACAACCGACCCATATCACGAAAAACAAGTACAAAAGATTTTCAAAAAACTTTACGAAAAAGGCGATATTTACAAGGGTTCGTACGAGGGGTTATACTGCACCCCTTGTGAAAGTTTCTGGACGGAAAGCCAACTCGTCGACGGCAAATGCCCCGATTGTGGTAGACAGGTTACTAAATCGCAAGAGGAAGCGTATTTCTTTAAGATGAGCAAATACGCAGACAGATTATTGCAATATTATAACGACCACCCTGAGTTTATTATTCCACAGTCGAGAAAGAACGAAAAGGTGAACAACTTCTTAAAGCCGGGT
>JAZRGZ010000023.1:0-3417 GCA_045644505.1 Christensenellaceae bacterium
AGACCGCTCGGGATATCGCACGATACCACGTACGCTCCACTTTGATTAATTTTTTCTATTGCTAGTTTATATTTTCCCTCGACGGGTTTATTAAGCCCAGTACCAAAAATACAATCGACGATTATATCGTATTCTTTATCAAGAAGCTTAAAAATTCCATTAGAAACGTTAAGAGTTGCAACGGTAAAACCGTGAATTTTAGACAAAACCTCAGCAACAACTCTACCGTCTGCACCATTATTTCCCTTACCGATACAAACTAAAACTCTACCACCTTTTAGACGTTTATAAATTTCATCGGCTACCGCAGTTCCTGCCCTAACGACTAAATCTTCTGAACTGATGCCTAACGTGTTTATAGTAAACTCATCGGCTTTTTTCATTTGTTCTACGGACAAAATTCGTTCCATTAAAGATTCTCCTTGAACTCTTTTAATGCATAGTCTGCTTGTTCGTAAGTAAACCCACGCCCTATTAAATAACGATAAGTTTTCATTATATTTTCTTTGGTTTTTTCTTTATTTTTAAGATATTTTTCAGCTAAATTTCGAGCAGATTTTTCGTATTGTATTTCACTTTGACTAAAAGCCGTTTCAATATCCTCTTTTCTAACGCCCTTTGACATCAGCTTGAATTCAGTTAAGCGTTTTCCTTGCGTTTTACAAGTGCTTTCTAAATATCTTTTACTGTATTCTTTATCGTCAATGTAACCGTAATCTTTCATTTTGTCCACAACTTGGTAGGCAAGTTCTTCACTGTACCCTTTATTTATCAGATAATCTTTTACCTGTCGTTTTGTTTTTGTGGTTTTTGATATGTACGCTGTTGCTTTTGTTAAAGCGTCGGTTTTTTCACTTTCGCTTATTATTAGGTCAATTTTCTGTTTATTTATTTCTTGCCCAATCTTCAAAGCATACTTGTACACACTTTCTATTGAAAGACCTGTATAAAACTCTTCGTCAATAAAGACGTTAACACGGTTTTTATTATTCTTTTGTACCGATAAAGAAGTAATTTTTCCCATTTTAGAACGGGAAGTAATCTTCCCCCGTCTCCTTAAATTCGATTTTACCGCTGAACGCGTCGTTTAAAGACGTAACAAAGGCTTTTGCCTTTTCTTTAATTACGGAAATTTTAACGGTAATTTTTTCGCCAAAATCAGTATTTACGCACTTAATCCCATCCGAATACAACTTAAACAGCTTTGAATATCCCTCATAATCGGGAAAGACGTCGAAAAATACTGCTAATTTATAGTTTAGCACGTTGGCTTTATCAATACAATCGGAAACTGCGCCCGAATACGCTCTGACAAGTCCCCCTGTACCAAGTTTAATTCCACCGAAATATCTCGTAACGACTGCTACCGTTTTATAAAGACCTTTCGCCCTTAATATTTCAAGCATAGGCATACCTGCCGTGCCTTGTGGTTCGCCGTCGTCGGAAAACTTTTGTATTAAGCCTTTATCATCTGCAATATAGGCGTAACAGTTATGAGTAGCGAGAGAGTGTTGTTTTCTTACACTCAATATAAATTCCTTCGCTTGTTCTTCGTTCTCTACACCTTTAACCACGCAAATAAACTTGGACCTTTCTATTACGGTAGTATTTTCCGTTAAACCATCTATCGTAAGGTATTCACTCATTATTCTACGATAATTTTAATATGAACTTTTTTGCCTTTATGAAGAATAAATTCTTTTTTTATCATCAATTCTTCTGGAATTTTTGCAAACGGGTCGTTAACTTTGTCTTCGTTAATGGAAACACCGCCACCCTCAATAAGACGTTTTGCTTCGCCTTTTGATTTTGCTTGGTTAACAGCCACTAAAAGGTCTGAAACATATTCTACCGACGAACTAACGTTTGCAGTCGGCATATCATCGGTATTGCCACCGAACGCTGCGAGTGCTTGTTTTTGAGCTTCTAAGGCTTTTTGTTCACCATGTACAAGCTTGGTTACTTCATAAGCAAGTCTTTGTTTTGCATGGTTCATTCTTTCGTCGTTATATTTGGTGAGTTCATTAATTTCGTCTAAGTCCATAAAAGTTAAAAGTTTCATACACTCTGCAACCTTTACGTCTTCAACGTTTCTAAAATATTGATAGAAATCGTATACTGAACACTTGTTTTCGTCAAGCCACAACGCGCCTTTTTGGGTTTTACCCATTTTTTTGCCTTCGCTGTTAAGTAAAAGAGTACAAGTTAAACAGAAAGCGTTTTTCTTTTCCTTTCTTCTGATTAAATCAACGCCTGCAAGCATATTACTCCACTGGTCATCGCCACCTACTTGTAACATGCATCCATATTCTCTGTTTAAGTGTAAAAAATCATAACCTTGCATCAACATGTAGTTAAACTCAAAGAAAGTTAAACCTTTTTCCATTCTTTGTTTAAAACATTTTGCAGTAAGCATTTCGTTAACCGAGAAATGAACGCCTATTTCACGCAAAAATTCTACGTAATTAAGATTTAATAACCAATCGGCGTTATTGGCAATAATAGCACCGTTTTCGCCCTCAAAGTTTATAAATCTAGACATTTGTTCTTTAAAACACTGAATATTATGGTCAATAGTTTCTCTCGTCATCATTTGACGCATATCGCTTCTTCCCGACGGGTCGCCAATCATACCGGTACCGCCACCGAATAAGGCAATAGGCTTGTGACCAAATTTTTGCATCCACGCCATTGCCATAATCGGAATATAATGCCCTATATGAAGGCTGTCAGCCGTGGGGTCAAAGCCTACGTAAAAAGAAACGCTTTCATTGCTGAGCGCGTTATATAAATCGTCTTCATAAACTGTTTGTTTAATAAATCCTCTTTCTTTGAGTACGTCAAATACGTTTTTCATAAAAATACCGCCTATATAGTATAATCAGTGTAATTATACAACTAAATAGAGTGTAAAGTCAACGATAAATTTATAATAAATATTTAATATTTTAAACGAAAAAAAGACGGCAAATTTATGCCGTCATTTTTTTTAATTAAAACTTATTTTTTACTTGAATTGATTAACGAAAAAGCCACAAGACCTAAATTAGCTCCTATAAAAACTCCTATAACTATACCTAATACCATAACCGTCTCCTTATTAATATTTTTGACACGAAAATCTTTTTTATACGTTATAATAAGAAAATTTTTACGATTATGTTACACATAATAAAACTATAAAATGCTAGATTTATTCTGGTAAAACTGAAAACTGTTTTATTTGTGTGGACGTAAAAGAAATTGAAACGTTAAAAACTCTACCGTCTTTTTCTATACTCACTTTTGGCTCATCTATAATATAAAAATACTGCTGTATAAAATTTTTTAGGTCTATGTTTAATACGTTTAAAAATTCATCCGTAGCGTCTGCCCTTTCATTTAATATTATGTTTTTAAGTCTTAAAAGTTGATTAT
>JAZRGZ010000024.1:0-12929 GCA_045644505.1 Christensenellaceae bacterium
TCGGCTGCATCTTGCACCACCAACTGTCTTGCTCCTATGGCTAAGGCTTTAAACGACCTCGCTCCTATCGAAGCAGGTATTATGACCACCGTTCACGCTTACACTGGCGACCAAATGATTTTAGACGGTCCACAAAGAAAAGGCGACTTACGTCGTTCAAGAGCAGGTGCTATGAACATCGTTCCCAACAGCACCGGCGCTGCAAAAGCAATCGGTTTAGTTATTCCCGAACTCAACGGCAAACTTATCGGTTCTGCTCAACGTGTTCCCACTGCTACCGGTTCTACCACCATCTTAGTTGCAGTTGTTAACAAAGCAGTTACCAAAGAAGAAGTAAACGCTGCTATGAAAGCTGCTGCTAACGAATCTTTCGGTTACAACACCGACGAAATCGTGTCTTCTGACGTTGTAGGTATGAGATTTGGTTCGTTGTTCGACGCTACTCAAACTATGGTTATCCCCATGGCTGACGGCAAAACCCAAGTACAAGTTGTTTCTTGGTACGACAACGAAAACTCTTACACCAGCCAAATGGTAAGAACTATCAAATACTTCTCTGAAATTAAGTAATTGATAATTAAAATCAAAACGAAAAGCAAGTCGAAAGACTTGCTTTTTTTTGTTCTAAGTTAAAATAAAATTAAATTATTAACATTTGGTTATGATTTTTGTTTTGGTCGGTTATAAGGTTATATAAATCGCACGCCAGTTCGTCTAACTGATAACTTTTCAACGCGGTTTTCTTTAATGCCGTAGTGTCGCTCTTTCTTGTAATCAAAGGAATTTTGGACGTTGCCGATATTAAAGACAATAGGTCCATACTTTTCTCGTTTATTGCTAAAACTTTTGCATACGTAGGCGTTTTTAAACAGTCCACAACTAGTTCTTTCGTAATGCCTAAAAGGTTAGCGTTTATAATTCTTCTGATACGAGTTTCGGTATACCGTTTGGTAGTAGCTTTTTCGATTAAAGTATCTAATTTCTTATTATCTTTTGCAAGAGCTTTTATGCGGTTTTCCAGTCCTTCGGTACAGTCGGGTGCATGTTCTATTTCTTCTGACGACTTAGTAATAATACTTGCCATAGCCATTTTTTCGTAAGAAAAAGGGTAATCTTTTAGGTCAGCAAAAACAAAATCAGGCACGTTATTCTTTAATTTCTTAAACTTACCTGTTTTTATAATCTGACGAATACTAGTCGCACTGGTTATGCCTTTTTTCAAAGTTTTATCGTTATGGTCGCCCGTTCTGAGCATTGGCGAAATTTCGGTGGGGGAGCTAATGCTTAATAAAGCTTTGGTATATTCTAATCCTAAAATATTGTTAGGCGAAGATATTAAGCTTTCGTCAAAATCACCCTTTAAGGTTTGTACAGCGTTAAATTTTGCTCTTGCAAGCGATACGCCCGTATCGAGATTTTCTTTTAAAATTTTCTTAAATTCCTTGCTTTCGTCATTTAATGCCGTCGCAAGTCTAATATAATCTTCTGCACTGCCACTTTCTACGCCAAAACATAAATTTTCACATACGTTTAATGCGTCGATAATATTAACCGCTCCTTTTGCGAAAACTTCTGCGTTAGAAGTAGCAAAAACGGTGGGAAGTTCTATTACCATATCAGCGCCAGCGAGTATTGCGTGTCTTGCGCGCGTAAATTTATCTAAAACGGCAGGTTCACCGCGCTGTGAAAAGTTACCACTCATTACGGCAATAATTTTATCAGCACCTAAAACAGTTTTAACGTGATTTAAATGTTTAACGTGCCCCAAGTGTAATGGATTATATTCAACAATACAAGCGCAAATTTTCATAAAAGTTATAAAAACCTCAAACTATTTATTTACTTTTTTTTCTAAATGGTGTAGAATATATCAGTCAAATATATTATTTATATATATTTTACACTATTTTTTCAAAATTACAAAACGTTTTTAAATAAACGGAAGGAGTAAAACCAATGTCTAAAATTTTAGAAAACATTAAAGCGCAGGCAAAACTCTTAAACAAACGTATCGTTTTGCCCGAAGGTGAAGATTCAAGAGTAGTAGTTGCCGCTTCTCAAACGGTTAAAGAAGGCTTCGCAAAAGTCGTTGTTTTAGGTAACCCCGACGAAATCGCAAAAGCAAACCCCACTGTTGACCTTAACGGTATTGAAATTATCGACCCTGTTACCTACGACAAAACGGTAACTTACGCTGAAATGCTTTATAAATCAAGAGAAGGTAAAATTAACAAAAAAACTGGTCTTCCTGAATATGCAGACGTTGATTCCGCAAAAGCGTCTATATTAAAGGACTACACTATGTACGCGGCGTTGATGCTTAAAGCAGGCGACGTGGACGGCTTAGTTTCAGGTGCATGCCACTCTACCGCAAACACTTTAAGACCCGGATTACAAGTAATTAAAACTGCGCCCGGTATCAATACCGTATCGTCAAGTTTTATTATGATAGCACCTGAGGGCGAAAACAAATATAACCCCGACGGCGTTTGTGTGTTTGCTGACTGTGCAATTAACATCGAACCCGACGCTCAGCAACTTGCTGATATCGCTATTTCTTCGGCTGAAACTGCTAAAAATATCGCGCTTATTGAACCAAGAGTTGCTATGCTTTCTTTCTCTACTATGGGTTCAGGTAACGACGACAAGTTCTTTAAGTCAGTACCCAAAATGCAAGAAGCAACCCGTCTTGCAAAAGAAGCTCGCCCCGACATTATCTTAGACGGCGAATTCCAGTTCGACGCTGCGGTTGCTCCCGAAGTAGGTAAATTAAAGGCTCCCGAATCTAAGGTTGCTGGTAACGCAAACGTATTCATTTTCCCCAACATTAACGCAGGTAACATAGGTTACAAAATCGCACAGCGTTTTGGTGGATATATGGCGCTCGGTCCTATTTGTCAAGGTTTTGCTAAACCCATAAACGATTTATCGAGAGGTTGTAGTTCAGAAGACGTTATCGCTGTTATTGCAATCACCGCATTACAAGCACAATAAGGAGTAAATTATGAAAATTTTAGTTATAAACGCAGGTAGTTCTTCTTTGAAATATCAACTTATCGATATGAAAGACGAAAGCGTAATCTTAAAAGGACTTTGCGAACGTATTACTTCTACGGGCGGTGTTTTAACTCAAAAGACTTTCGACGGTAGACAAGTAATTATCAAACAAGATATGCCGACTCATAAGGAAGCGATGGAACTTGTTTTAAAAGCAATGGTAGACCCCGTAAACGGCGGTATCAAGTCGGTTGACGAAGTAAGTGCAGTAGGTCACAGAGTTCTTCACTCAGCAGAAGATTACAAAGGTTCGGTAGTAATTAACGACGAAGTTATTAAAACTTGTGAAAAGAACGCCGTGTTCGGACCTTTACATATGCCGGCTAACATTGCTTGCGTAAAAAGTTGTTTAGAAGTTATGCCCAGTGTTCCTATGGTTGCAGTTTTCGATAATACTTTCCACTCAACTATGCCTGCGAAAGCATATATGTACGCTATTCCATACGAAGTGTACGACGAATACAAAATCAGAAAATACGGTTTTCACGGTACTTCTCATAAGTTTGTTTCAGAAGAAACTGCTAAACTTATCGGCAAAAACTCTAAGATAGTCGTTTGCCACTTGGGTAACGGTTCTTCGATTTCTGCCGTAAAAGACGGAAAATGCCAAGATACTTCAATGGGCTTTACTCCCTTGGAGGGTTTGGTTATGGGAACCCGTTCAGGCGATATCGACCCCGCGGCAGTAGATTACTTAGCAGACAAATTAAATATGACTTCTGCCGAAGCAGTTAACTACTTAAATAAAAAGTGTGGTGTTTTAGGCGTTAGCGGAATTTCTAGCGACCTCCGTGACTTAGAAGCTGCTGTTGAGCAAGGCAACGAAAGAGCGTTACTTGCTCTCGAAATGTTAGCTTACAGAGTAAGGAAATACGTTGGTAGTTATATTGCAGTGCTCGGTGGCGTAGACGCAGTAGTGTTTACTGGCGGTATAGGTGAACACTCACCGAGAATCCGTCGTTTAGTTATGGAAAATATGGAATTCTGCGGTGCTAAGTTTGATGATGAAAAGAATAACGCGTACGAATCGGCTATCGGTTATTTAAATACTGACGATTCAAAAGTAAAAATTATCGTACTTCCCACTAACGAAGAACTCTCTATTGCAAGAGAAACTAAACAATTAACCGAAAATTTATAATAAAAAAGCAGTTGTTTTTAAGTAAATTTGACTAAAATTTGTTGACAACTATATTCAAATGGTATATACTTGTTAGGCTATTAAATTGAGATTATTATGATTATTGATTTAAGAACGCTTAAAAGAAGCGGTAAAGACCAAACTCAGTTCTTCTTTGAATACCAGCCAAACGATGAGTTATGTAATATTCCGTCGGCAGTTATCGATTTGCCTATAAAGGTAGTCGGCACGGTTAGTTTGACGGGTGAGCATAGCGCGTACGTAGAAGGTGAAATCATTTATTCTATTTCAGGTGAGTGTACGAGATGCTTAAAATCGGCAAACGTCGAGGTGAAAGCAACTTTTTCCGAACAAGTGGAAAAAAATAATGAGTACGGATATTCACTGGTAAACGATAAAATCAATTTAGTCGAAATCGTCGACGAAGCAATACTACTTAATATGCCCGTAAGTTTACTTTGTCAAGAAGAATGTAAAGGCATATGTACAGGTTGTGGCGTAAACTTAAACGACGACGATTGCAAATGTAAAAATAAACAGGAAGGTAAATAAAAATGGCAGTACAAAAAAGTAAAAAATCTCAAAGCAAAACCAGTTCGAGATTTGCTCAATGGAAGAACAGTTTAAAAACTCCCAACCTTGTAGAATGCCCCCAATGTCACGAATATAAAACTTCTCATAGGGTTTGTGCTAACTGCGGTTACTACGATGGCACTCAGGTTGTAGACACTACTAAAAACGAAAAGAAAGACTAATTTTTCGTTTAAATTTTATTTGTCTTTTAAAAATTAGAGTTTAAAACTGAAAACGCTTGCACTTTTAAAGCACAAGCGTTTTTTTGTTTTAAATTTTTACGACTTAAATATTTGACGATATTTAGTCGGCGAATACGAAGTAATTTTCTTAAAAGATTTTGTGAAATAACTTTGCGAATCAAAACACAACTGTTCTGAAATTTCTGTAACCGACAAATCGCTTCCGCGTAAAAGTTCTTTTGCACGTTCAATTTTGAGCTTAATAAAACAGTTAGAAATAGTCGTGCCCGTCTGCTCCTTAAATACCTTAAATAAATACGACTTAGAGTAATTAAGTTCTTCGGCGATATCGTCTATTTTAAGACGCTTATGTACGCTTTCAGTCAAAATAGCCATAACTTTTTTAGCCATAGCGCCGTTTTGATAAGCTGGCAAAAATATAGAATTTTCGCCGTTTTTTTCCGTTTCGTCGCGCAAGATATTTATAAGTAATAACTCTAAATGATTTTTAATGAGTTGAAGCCCGCCAAGCGTGGAGTTGGTTTTTATTGGAAGTTTTTTAGTTTCAGGGTTAGATATAGGTATATCGAAAGTGCGTTTGCTTTCATTTATAATTGAATATAAAAACTTCAAGTTTTCGGGATTTAATTTTAATAATTTTTCAGCAAAAAAATTCATTGCCTCGCTTTTGCATTCAAAAGAAACGACTATCATATTAGGAGGATTTATTCCGTCCGCACTAACGTAATGTTGTTCGTTTGGTTTATGAAAAATTATTTCTCCGGGATTAAGAGTTAAATGCTCCTTACCGTTGTAACAAATTACTGGATTTTTTTCAGCATACGCAAATTCCCAAAAATCGTGGGATTCAAGTTGGCTTTTAAAATCTTTATTAAACCTGAAATGATGAACGGTTACGATTTTGTTTACTTTTATCAGATTTTCGATTTTATATTTGTAGTATTTCATGGGCAAATAATAGCACAAAACTTAAAAAATGTCAAATACTTTCAAAATATTTTATATGTATTATTTTACATATTTTGAAAACTAAAAAACATTGTAATTTTAATGATAAAGTAATACAATTTTTATGTAATATTAAAAGGAGAAATATCATGAGAATTTTAGCGGTAGGTTGCCATCCCGACGATATTGAAATTGCTTGTGCGGGAACGTTGGCAAAGTGTGTTAAAAGAGGAGATACGGTAATTACTTGTCACGCTTCAAGCGGGGATTTAGGTCACGTTGTTATCCCTCCCGAAGAATTGAAGAAGATTCGCGCCGAGGAAGCCAGAAAGGCTGGTGCGCTAGCAGGAATAGAGGTAATAACCGCGGGATTTAACGATTTAGATATTTACGACAATAATAAAAAGGCAAGAGATATGATGGTGGACGTAATCAAATACGCTAACCCAGATTTGATTATAACTCATAGTCCCGACGACTATATGCCTGACCATACTGCGGTGTCAAGACTTGTATTCGACGCAAGCTTTACCGCGACTTTACCAAACTATAAAAGCAAAATTGCTGACCCTGCTAAGTTAGTGCCTATTTATTATATGGACACGCTTGCAGGCGTGAACTTTAATCCGACTGAATTCGTCGACATAAGTGAGTTTATTGATTTGAAACTACAAATGTTAGAATGTCACGTATCTCAACTTCAATGGATGAGAGAGCACGATAATATAGATTTTGCCGATATGGTAAAAACCTGTTCGCGTTATCGTGGATATCAATGCGGTGCGGACTATGCGGAAGGATTCCGTCAATGTCAAGTGTATTTAAAAGGAACGACCAAGAGGTTGCTTCCTTAAAAAAATTATTATATAAAGGAGAAAATTTATGAAATGGTGTGTAATAGGTGCAGGTGGTATAGCAGATAGACGTACTATTCCCGCGCTACTTAAAGACGAAGAAAACGTTTTAGTTGCTGTAATGGACAAAAATCCTGAAACGGCAAAACTTATTGGCGAAAAATACGGTGTTAAATATTACGTTGACCCCGACGTTATGCTTAGTGAAGTTGAATGCGACGCGGTATATATCGGAACCCCCGTTGCTTGCCACTATGAACAAGCTATGACAGTGTTAAAGCACGATAGAAATTTATTTATAGAAAAACCCCTCGCTTTGGATTCAAAAACGTCTAAAAAAATTGTAGACGCGTTTAAGGCAAAGGGTAAACTCATCACAGTAGGCTATATGATGAAATATCATAATCTTCACAAGAAAGCCAAAGAGATAATTGCTTCTGACGGTATAGGTAAAGTAGTTGACGTAAGAGCGCAATTTTCGTGTTGGTATCCTGACATAAAGGGTGCATGGCGTCAAAATAAAAAACTCGGTGGCGGTGGCGCGCTTATGGATTTAAGCGTTCATTGTATCGAACTTATAGAGGATATTTTAGAAGACGAAATCGAACAAGTAAAGAGTTTCTACTCTACTAGAACTTTCTCATACGAAGTAGAGGACAGCGGTGTGTTCATTTTCAAAACCAAAGGCGGAGTTTTGGGTCATATCGACTGCAACTTCAATATTCCCGATAATGCATCAGAATCTAAACTAGAAATTTACGGCGAAAAAGGTTATGCTATTTGCAAAGGAACTCTTGGACAAGAAGAAAAGGGTAAATTATATCACCTTTATTCACCGCAAGGCGATTATTCGGCTAAACAAGAACGCGTAACCGACAAGCCTACTGAATACGACGGTGAAAACGCAGACCTTTATTTAAAACAACTTCAAGTATTTGCAAACCAAGTAAAATCTGGTACACTTGATTACTTCTATGCAGACCGTGCAGTTCAAGTACAAAAAATTATTGATAAAATTTATAAAGAAAAACAAAAATAAAGGAGAATACTATGAATTTCAATTCAACAGTAAAAGGTAGTTTGTTAGAAGGCTTCTATCCCGCAGGTTGGGATATGGAAAAAATCGACGAGTGCTGTTCTCACGCTCCCGAAACTATAACCGAAAAACAAGATTTTTGGAATAAAGATTTCACACCTATTGCATGCGACGGTTTAGAAGAATTCAACGTAAAAATGGGTCACGAAATTGCTAACGAAATTAAAAAAGCTAACGAAGAAAACAAAAAACTTATCTTTATACTTCCCGTAGGTCCTATGGGTATGTATAAATGGGCAGTTTATTTCTTGAAAGAATGGAACGTTTCATGCAAAAACGTTTGGTGTTTTAATATGGACGAATGGGCTGATGCAGAAGGAAACACCATTACAGGCGAAGCATCGTTTAAAAACGCTATGGAGCAGGCGTTCTACAATCCGTTAGGCGAACTCACCGTTCCTGCTGACCACAGAAACTTTGCTACCAAAGACAATCTTCCCACTTATCCCGAAAAAATTTCGGCATTAAGAAAAGAAGGTGCTAAACTCGTATTGGTTTACGGTATTGGCAGAATGTGTCATATCGCTTTCTGGGAACCTCAATTTGGTGCTGAATACGCTACTGACGCCGAATGGAGAAAAGAACCTTATAGAATCGGTGCTAAACTTCACCCCTTAACAATAGAACAGAATGCTTTAACAAGCTTTAAGTCAAGAACTACGTTAGTTCCTTGCAGAGCTAATACTATTGGACCTGGCTTAATGTTTGAAGCAGACTACGCTATCGGTGGTGCTGACGGCGCGTTCGGTCGTGGTATGCAATGGCAAGGTATGTCGTTATGGATGACTTTGAGATACGGTCCTACAAGACATATTGCATCTTCTTATATCCCTACCATCCCCGGCAAATTGTTCTTCTTAAAAGAACTTGCAGGACCTTTATGCCCCGAGGCTAACTAACATGAAAGGTATTGCCGTTGCAGGCACTTTATTGGTAGATAAACTAAATATTATTTCGGCTTATCCAAAAGAAGGTGAACTTACTCAAATTAAAGGGGTTTCGCTATCCGTTGGCGGACTCGTTCCCAACGTCGGAATAGACCTAAAAAAACTTTCGCCTAATTTAGACGTGTTTGCAGTCGGTAAAACTGGTAAAGATGCGGACGGCGAGTATATAACTAACGTTTTAACTCAAAACGGCTTAGACGTTTCTAACGTGTTAAGCGTTGATGGTTTAACCACTGACTTTACCAACGTTATGAGTATTCCGGGCGGAACGAGAACTTTTTTTACCTATTCTGGCGCAGGCAAGACTTTTGGCGTTTCCGACATAGATTTTGACAATTTAAAAGTAAAAATGTTGCATTTAGGCTACTTTTTATTATTAGATAAAATCGATAACGGTGACGGTGAAAAAATCTTGAAGTTGGCACAAGAAAAGGGTATTAAGACTTCTATCGATTTGGTAAGCGAAAATTCTGATAGATACAAACAAGTTATTCCTTGTTTAAAATATACCGACAATCTCATTATAAACGAGGTAGAGGCGGGAAATATCACAGGTATAGAGCCCACCTTAGAAAATATGAGTAAGATTTGTCAAACGCTTTTAGATTTAGGCGTAAAAGAAAGGGTAATAATTCACGCACCGAGTTTTGGGGTTTGTATGTCAAAAGACGGTTTTGTAATCGTACCGTCATTTGATATTCCTTCCGACTTTATAAAGGGAACGACGGGCGCGGGTGACGCTTTCTGCGCAGGCGCGTTGACGGGTATTTATAACGGATATACCGACAAGGAAATACTGGAATTTTCATCGGCAGTAGCAGTTACCGCTTTGTCTACGGTAGACGCTACCAGCGGAATTAAAACAGTAGAACAGACAAAAGAATTTTGTAAAACTTTTAACAGGAGAGAATTATGCTTGTAAACTTAGATTACGTTTTGAAAAAAGCGCAAGAAGGTAAATACGCAGTAGGTCTTTTTAATACTACGGACACTGATATGTTGGAAGGCGCAATTGCAGCCGCAGAAGAACTCAATTCGCCGATTATTATCGGCACGGCTGAGGTGTTACTTCCTTTCGGTGAACTTAAACTCATCGCTCCCAGTATCATAGAGGCAGCAAAACGTGCAAAAGTACCCGTAGTTGTGCATTATGACCACGGTCTAACTTTTGACAGATGTATCGAAGCGTTAAAATTAGGATTTTCGTCTATTATGTACGACGGTTCTACTCACGACTACGATACTAATATTAAAAACACACAAGAAATCGTTAAAATTGCACACTCTTTCGGTGCAACGGTAGAAGGCGAAATCGGTCACGTTGGACAAGCGTCGTCAAACGACAATCTTTTAACTGATATGTATACCACAGCGAAAGAAGCAGTAGACTACGTTACAGCAACTGGCGTAGACGCACTTGCAATCGCTATCGGGTCAGCGCACGGCGTGTATAAAACCAAACCTATGCTCAACATTGAAAGATTAAAGGAAATCAAAGGCGCAACCGACGTACCGCTAGTACTCCACGGTGGTTCTGGACTTTCCGATGATGATTTTAAGAACGTTATCGCTAACGGAATGGCTAAAATGAACATCTTTACCGATTTATGTCTTGCAGGTAACGAAGGTATGAAAGAAGGTCTAGAAAAAGGTCTTGATTATTTATCTATCAGAAACTTAAAGGTAGAAAAAATCAAACAAGCCGTTATGACTAAAATTAAACTTTTCGGCTCGGTAAACAAAGCGTAAAAATTAACAAACAACAAAAATGCTAACGAATATATTCGTTAGCATTTTTTATGTTTTATTATTTGGTTATACACTTTCTAAAATAACGTTAGCGTGAACGCAAATGCCTTCTTCACGTCCAACAAAACCTAACCCCTCTAAGGTAGTTGCAGTAATACCGACGTCACTATTTTGTACGCTTAATGCATTAGCTAGATTTTCGGTAATACTTGGAATATGCTTTAACAGTTTAGGTTTTTCCGCCATAATAACCGCTGAAACCGTTTTAACTTTATAACCTTTATCAGTTATAAGCGATAAAACGTGTTCTAGTAGTTTCATACTGTCTGCGTTCTTATACTTTTCGTCGGTTGGGGGAAAATGATAACCGATATCCCTTAACGACAACGAAGATAAAATAGCGTCCATTATTGCGTGGGTTAGAACGTCGGCATCAGAGTGCCCTAAAAGACCTTTGTCGTGGGGAATTTCTATTCCGCCTAAAATAAGCTTACGGTTTTTTGCAAGTTCGTGGCAATCAAAACCTACGCCAAACCTTACATTTTTATTATAATTAAAGTCTTCCTTAAACGTAAGTTTTATATTAGACTGTTCCCCTAGTACCATTTTAGGGTTACCGATAAACCTTTTATAAACCTGACTGTCATCAGTAAAAATTTCGTCACCGATTAGCTCGTAGGCTTTTATGATGTCCTTGGTAAAAAATGCTTGCGGTGTTTGAATTAAAGACAAAGTATCTCTATCAACGTAATCTGTAATATCGCCGTCTTGCGTTTTACAAACCGAATCCTTGCAAGGAACACACGCAATACCGCTACCGTAAGTTTTAACGCTTTCTATACATTTATATATAAGGTCATAAGATACGTAAGGGCGTGCACCGTCGTGAATAAGTACGATTTCTCCCGTAACTTTTTGTAAAGCGTTTTTAACCGACTGAGTTCTCGTGTTGCCACCGATAACTATCTCAGCATCCTCGCCGACTATACTTTTTATCTCATCGTAATCATTTTTATGTACCGTTAAAATTATTTGGTCAATTTTACGAGAGTTCTTAAAGACCTTAAAAACACGTTCAACCGCAGTTGTACCGTCAACTTTTACTAAAAGTTTATTTTTATCAAATCCCGCGCGTTCGCCTTTTCCTGCGCAAGTTATTATTGCCGAAGTTTTCATCTTAACTCTCCAAAACTTTATACAAAAGTTCAGCTTGTTCTTTTCTTACAGTTTCTTTTACGTCCAAAATTTCAAATTTGAAAGTTCCGCTATTGTAGTTCAATTCAACCACGTCGCCAACTTTAATTCTATAAGAGGGTTTAACGACTCTGCCGTTTACAACGACCCTGCCGTTATCGGTTGCCTGTTGGGCTAACGTTCGACGTTTTAATATGCGCGAAACTTTCAAAAATTTATCAATTCTCATACAAATTTATACCCAAAATTAAAAAAATTTAAATATTTATCGAAAACACTTGACAACGCTAAAAAAGTAGTTTAGTATATTATAATGCATTATGATAGGTTAGTATCGAATTTTATCGCTTTTTTCAAAAAAAAATTGAAAAAAACATGGGGTTAAAACCCCAAAAATCGATAATATTTGACTGACATTATCTCAAAATGCACCATCATAGTGATTATACACCATATTTTGGCGTTTGTAAACTATGAACGGCGAACAATTTAAATTTTTTTTAAGGAGTGTGTTTTGATGACACGTAAACTACCCGAAATTCAATGTGGCAAAATCACGAGAAAAACGTTTAGCAAGATTAAAGAAGCTATCGAACTTCCTTATCTCGTTAAAATTCAAAAAGACTCTTACGACGCCTTTATCAAAGACGGCATAAGCGAAGTTTTTGAAGATTTTTCTCCCATCACCGATTACTCTGATCACTTCGAATTGTACTTCTTAGACCATAACCTAGATGGTGCTCCTAAGTACGATGAGAAGGAATGTAGAGACAGAGACGCAACCTATGCTAGACCTTTAAGAGTAAAGGTTAGACTCGTAAACAAAGTTACGGGCGAAATCATAGACGACCAAGAAGTTTATATGGGCGATTTCCCGCTTATGACAGATAACGGTTCGTTTATCATTAACGGTGCAGAAAGAGTTGTAGTTTCTCAACTTGTACGTTCACCCGGCGTATATAATGCTGGTCAAGTGGACAAGTCGGGTAAAAATATTTTTGGCACTACCGTTATACCTTCACGTGGCGCTTGGCTTGAATTCGAACAAGACTCCCAAGACGTTTTATGGGTGCACGTTGACAGAACTAGAAAGTTAACTGCAACCGTTCTTTTACGTGCTTTAGGTTTCGGTACTGACGAAGCGCTTAATGAACTTTTTGACGGCGA
>JAZRGZ010000025.1:0-2903 GCA_045644505.1 Christensenellaceae bacterium
ATTTTTGCTTTAAACAGTTCGTTAAATTTTCTTTTTGTCTAGTTAAAATTTGTTCGTCGGTTAAACCTTGTTTAACGGTAGGGGTATATCTTGTAATTTCGTGCGACGATAAAAGGGAAGAGTTCATTTATTCACCTTATACGATAATATTTATTAAACGTTTAGGAACGATGATTAAATTTTTAATACTTTTATCATTAAGTTCGACAGAAAGTTTTTCGTCTGCAAAAATAATTTCTTTAATTTCTTCCTCAGTTGCAGTAGCTGAAATAACTATTTTAGTCTTAATTTTGCTATTAATTTGTACAGCTACTTCAACTTGGTCACGCACAAGCGCTTTCTCGTCGCATTCAGGATATTTAGTATTAAACACGGAAGTCCTATTTCCTAAAATCTCCCAAATTTCCTCGGTAAAATGCGGAGCGCAGGGTGCGAGAAGTTTAATAAACGTGTTATAACATTCGCTAAATATGTTAACGTTTTTATTTTCTACAAGGTCGTATTTGTACAAAGCGTTAAGTAATTCCATCAAACGAGCTACTGCTGTATTGAACGAGAAATTTTCCATATCTCTTTCAATGCTTTTAATAGCAAAGTTAGTAGCATATAATAAATCTTTTTCTTCTGACGTAATATCTTTTTTACCGCAAGCAGGTAAGTCGATAATTTTCGCAGAGAGTCTTTCAACTCTGTCTAGGAACTTAACTATTGCTTTGATGCCGTCGTCGTTCCAAGGACCGCCTTCGGTGTATGAGAATCCGAACATTAAGTATAGTCTTAAAACGTCCGAACCGTGTTCTTTAACGTATGGGTCAGGGGCGATGACGTTACCCTTAGACTTACTCATACGATTGCCGTCAGGTCCTAAAATTACGCCTTGGTGAACGAGAGATTTGAAAGGTTCGTCGAAATTTAGATACCCCATATCTCTTAAAGCTTTTGTAATAAATCTAGCATAAAGCAAGTGCATGCAAGCGTGCTCAGCGCCACCTACGTATTTATCTACCGGAAGAATTTTATTTATATAATCTGGATTGAACGCTTCTTTTTCGTTTTTAGCGTCAGGGTATCTTAAAAAATACCAACTTGAACATACGAAAGTATCAAGAGTATCGGGGTCTCTATGTGCAGGACCACCACAAATGGGACAAGTCGTTTGTATAAATTCCGTACATTTTTTCAAGGGAGATTCGCCGTCGGGAGTAAACTCAACGTTTTCGGGAAGTTTTACGGGTAAATCTTCATAAGGAACGGGTACTACACCACATTTATCGCAATGAATAACGGGAATAGGAGCGCCCCAATAACGTTGACGAGAAACTAACCAGTCTCTTAAACGATAGTTGGTTTTATGTTCGCCTTTTTCTTCTAAAACAAGTTTATTTATGATTGCTTTTCTTGCTTCTTCACTCGTCATGCCGTCAAATCCAGGACTGTTGATTACTATACCGTCCTCACAGAAAGGTAATTCGTCATTTGTATTTATACCTTTAACAACACGCGTTATATCTAAACCGTATTTTGTCGCGAAAACAAAGTCTCTATCATCGTGTGAGGGAACACCCATTACTGCGCCTGTGCCGTAAGAATATAAAACGTAATCTGCAACGTAAATAGGTACTTTCTTACCGTTAATTGGATTAATTGCATCGTGTCCGATATAAACACCGGTCTTTTCTCTTGCAGTAGATAACCTTTCGATTTCATTGGTTTTTGCAGTTTGCTCGATATATTCTTCGACTGCCTTTCTTTGTTTTGCAGAAGTAAGTTTATTAACCAAAGGATGTTCTGGGGCAAGCACAACATACGAAACGCCGAAAAGGGTATCAGCTCTCGTTGTGAAAACCTTAAACTTATCGCCACTTTCAGCCGTAAAAGTTATTTCTCCACCAGTGGATTTGCCTATCCAATTTTTCTGCATTAGCTTGGTTTTTTCAGGCCAATCAAGTTTGTTTAAGTCTTGCAATAATTCTTCGGCATAGTCGGTAATCTTAAAAAACCATTGCGTAAGGTCTTTTTTAATAACGGTAGAATTGCATCTTTCGCATGAACCGTTTACAACTTGTTCGTTGGCAAGAACGGTTTTACAAGACGGACACCAGTTAACAGGCGCTTCTTTTCTGTAAGCAAGCCCTTTTTCGTAAAGTTTTAAAAATAACCACTGTGTCCATTTATAATAATCTTCGTGACAAGTGATAATTTCTGCATCCCAATCAAACATTGCACCCATTTCACGCAAGGTAACTTCCATGTTTTCTATGTTTTGTTCAGTGGAAATTTTGGGGTGAATACCAGTTTTGATTGCATAGTTTTCCGCAGGTAAGCCAAAAGCATCAAATCCCATAGGTTGGAAGACTTCATATCCTTTCATCTTTTTGTATCGTGCAAAAGAATCAGTCGGACCATAGTTGTACCAGTGTCCTAAATGTAACTTTGATGCAGAGGGGTAAGAAAACATTTCAAGTACGTAGTATTTTTTATCGGATTTTTTTGAATTAAAATAACCGATTTTTTCCTTTTCCCACCTTTCTTGCCATTTTTTCTCGATGTTTTTAATGTCCATATACAAATCCATCCTGTGATTTACTTAATAAATTCTAAGTAATTATAATATATAACAAAATTTAAGTCAAGAAAAATTCGTCTAAATAATAATTATAAATGCTTTTAAAAAATCATAATTTTTGCCTAATTTATACCTTTTTGTGTTTACAAAAATTTAAATAAATGTTATACTATAAAAAACGAAAATTATAATAATAACAGCTAGTATAACGCTTGACCGAATTTTATTTGTTTAAGCAAGCGAAATTGAAAAATTTTTTGATGGTGCAGGGGATTGTAAATTTAAAAAAGGTAAGCTGTAAATTCTTTTAACCTCTAACTTATGAAATTTTTAATTT
>JAZRGZ010000026.1:0-18560 GCA_045644505.1 Christensenellaceae bacterium
CTCTTTGACGAAGTAAAAGAAGTGTAAATATTTTAAACTTTAACTTTTACAGTGGACGTTGTGACATAGAAAAGCAACGCAATTGAATTTTCAATAGCGTTTCTTTTTGTGTTAAATTTAATTTTTTATAAACAGTCGCAACGGTTATTTCCAACGTAGCCTGTGTCGTTACACTTTTTGCATTGATATTTAGGCGATAAATCGTCTAAACTTAAACCGATTGAAGATAACAATTGGTTGACTTTTTCTATTAAACTTATTTTTTCGGTTTCTAATGTTTTTAACCTATTTTCGTCGTTAGAAATTTCTGCAAACGCCAAATCTTTTTCGATAGAAAATAATCTTTCATAGGCATCAGAAAATCCTTGAATTTCCATAGCGTTTTCGGTATTCTTCTGGGCAATGGCAACCGCAGTGTTTCTGCGTTTTTCGTATTCTCTGTTATAAGCTTCTTGTGAGTTGACCGTGGTAGTCGTTTCGGGTGTATTTGCTAAATCAGTTAGTGTAAAAATTCCCGAGTTTTTCCAGTTAGACAACACGCCGTTCATATAGGCTATTGCCGAACTTTTACCAGCCGAAATTTTTGCGCTTTCGAGTATCATCTCTTCTGTAAAATTCCACGATTTCCAAACGACTAAATTATCTCTATCCCACGGGGTGGGGCGACGGTTAACGCCTGCAACTTTTAGCATTTTAGAAATAAATTCGTCAGTCTTTTTAATGCTTTCAAAATGGTCGTTTACGCTTGTTAAGTCTATATATCCGCGATTTCTCAATTCGTCAACGAGTAAGTCCATGTCCTGTAAGGTGTTTTTGCCAGTTTTAAAACAATGCGAGGCGATTAAAAGTAGCGTCTGGTCAGTGAAACCGTATGATAACCATTTATATGTGTAGGTGTCGATAACCGTGTCTAAAACTTCCACGTAAATTGACAACGCTTTGTTAATTTTAAGTGTAAGTTGATAGGTTTTTTCTTTGTTGTCGCTAAACCATTTAATTTCTTCTTTTGAAAAACTTTTATTAGAATAGAGTTCCAAAATAAAAGCGTCTAACTTGGTCATACCGCCTTTTTTAACCTTAGATGCGGCATATATAATATTTTCTGGCTCGAAATTCAGTTCGTCCGTCCATTTTTTATACAAATTAAGGTCGGTAACGTCAGGGGCGCGCTTGACAGACAACGCGCGAAGGATTTTTTCGAGTTCAGCCGATTTAGAAAGATACGATGAGAGTTCTCTTTCGATTTTTTCGACTGTGGTAACACCACGTTCACCAAAATCTTTTGCAATTTTTAATATGTAATTTTTATTTACAGAAGTACCGCTTTTTTCAACACAATACTTTACCACCATTAGCATTGCTTCTGGTTTAATACCGTAATCTTCCATTACTTCAAAGTACGCGCTGTATTCGTTAGACATTATCATACGTTCAGATATTAATGACTGAACGCATTTATTAAACTCGCTGTATTTTTCGGGTTTATATTTTCTGGGTTTAGAAGATAGTGCCGATTTAACTGGCATATATTCCACTGATAGGGGGTCTGTTGAAAGCACGGATACAAGCCCGAAATCTTCGTAAAATTTAAAATATTCTATAACTTTTTCACAAGACATTTCAAGCGTTTTGGCAACGTCACCCACGTCGGTGGCAAATTGAGGGTTTTTACATAGGAAAAGACCGTAAAGATAAACTTTTACGGCGTTACCGTCAGATAACGGCATATAATCCTGTATAAAAGCGTTTTCTACGTCGGTAAACGCTTTAACGGAAAATTCTTTTGAGTAAAAACACTTCATAAATCACCTTTAATTTTGGCTTTTTTAAAAAACACTTGCACTTTTCTGCTATAAGTTATATAATATAATAACTAGTATAATTTAGAGTCGGAAATTGTCGCCAAAAACGGCGGTAAGTGATATTATAAACGAATAAGATTTAAAAATCAACTAAAAGTGCTAAATTTCTGTGTTACTTTTATTTGAACGGGAGATAACCTATCATATGTCAAACGAATTGTTTACTCCAATAACCTTGTGGGAAGACTTCTTTTTAGAACATCCGCCCTTAATAGAACCTATCGGCGAATTCGTTAACGGCGACGTGGTTTTGTCGCGTTTCTACATTAAAGGTAGAACGCTTGACGACGGTGAAGTTAAGATTTATGCGGTTCTTGCAAGAAATAAACAAAAAACTAAAATGCCTGCTGTTTTCGTTGTTCAAGATTTTAAAGATGCTGCTGACGAAACGTTTATTACCTATCTTGCTGAACGCGGTTACACTGCACTGACCTTCGACTATGCAGGCGATTCGGGAATAAACGGTAATCACTCTGTTTATCCGGCTTCATTATCGGGTATAAATTATAAAAACTGCTTTAACTCGCTTAACACGGTTGAGGGCGATGCGAAAAGTACGCCTTGGTATGAGTGGGGTGTTACTACAAGATACGCGTTTGATTATCTTAAAAGTTTAGATTACGTCACAAAAATAGGTGCTGTTGGAATAGGCGATGCAAGTACTTTGCTTTGGCATTTATCTGCAACCGACGAAAAACTAGATTGTGCAGTTTTTGCGCTTAACGCAGGCTGGAAAGCTTATCGCGGTATGAATAAATTTAAATCGGGTGAAATTCCTGATTTTTCTACCGAACAATTAAAGTACCTTGCGTGTATTGAACCGCAAAGTTACGCGTCGCACGTTAAGTGTCCGTCGTTACTTTTAGTTGCTACCAACTCAAACAGATTTGATTTTGACCGCGCTTACGATACGCTTACAAGAATTGACGGTAACGTTTATTCTTCTGTTGACTATTCGGTCGATTCAAGAGAGTCTATAAATTCCGACGGTGTAAAAACCATGGAAATATTTTTGTCTAGGTATTTGAAAAACGGTAGGGACGAGTTGCCTAAACAAACTGACATTGAAGGCGAAATGCTGGACGGTGTACTAAAAGTTACAGTAAAACCCGACCTTCTAAATCTTGAAAAAGTTAATCTTTACGTTGCAGAACAATCAGAAAACCCAGCTTTAAGGTGTTGGAACGTTTTATCGGACGGGAAAATAAACGAGGACGGAACGGTTTCTTTCAGTTACGAGCCTTATAAACAATCCAGTCAAGTAATGTTTTTTGCAAGAAGCACTTATAAATCCGGATTTGGAGTAGGGTCATGCGTTCTAAACAGAAAGTTTAAATTTGAAGACGTAAAAAATTCGTATAAAACCAACGTTGTCTATTCGTCGAGGAAACAAAACGGCACCGCTCTTTTTACTTCGGCAAGAGAAAATAAGGCTAAACCTTCGGGACTTAATATTGGCGAAGATAACCAAGTTAGATTAAAAAAAGGTCCGATGGGTATCGATGGCGTTTGCTGTTTTGGCGGACTTTTAACGTTCAGTCTTGGTATTGAAAAATTCAAACCTAAGAACGATGCACTCTTAATGTGCGACGTGTTCGCTCCAAATGATACGGTTTTGACCGTTAAACTAATTGCAGGTTTTACTGAGCAAAAAGTGGAATACATCGCTGTAAAATCTGTAAAAGGCGCTAATGCTTGGCATAACTTAAAGCTCGATATTTCAGATTTTAAGACACAAGAAGGTATGGGATTAAAGAGTTTTGATAAGATTAACGCGCTATATTTAGACGCAGAGGGTGAATATTTGATAAACAACGTTATTTGGGCTTAAAAGGATTTGTATGTATAAAATTCGTAACAGTATTAACGATAATATAAAACGCGAAGAAAAAATTAACAGACGCTTTTTGGCTTTTACGGCTGTTTTAGTAGCCGTCTTATTCGTGGTATTTTTCCTGTTTAACAAAGTTTATTTTAACGTGTTAGTAGAAGGCGATTCCATGAAACCGACCTTAAAATCGGGTGACGTTTTGACGGTTAATACGTTAAAAGACGTTGAAAAGGGCGATATAATTATTGTCGACAACAAAGGTAAACTGATAATAAAGCGCGCTATTGCTGTTGCCCACGACAGAGTTAAAATAAAAGACGGTTTTGTTTTCGTTAACGGTAAATTGATAGAAGAAAACTACATCCTAAAACAGGGTTCTACTGACAATTTATCTTGGACTACCGAAGATTATAGGTTGGGAGAAAATGAAATTTTTTATTTAGGCGACAACCGTGAGGACAGTAGTGATAGTAGAATTTACGGCACTTGTTCAAAACAAGACGTAAAAGGCGTTGTCGAAGACTGGTCGCTAAACCCCAGCGGTATAACTCAAATATTTCACAAAATTTTAACTTTTACAAGCAATCTAAACGTTAACCAATAAGGAGTAAGTGATGTTATTACACAAAAACCGATTAATATTCGGCGTAATAAGAAGAATAATAAAAACTGTTTTTAGTTTTTGTTATAAGATTATTAGGGCGTTTAACCTGCATCTCACTCTCTTCGTATTGCTTTTAGGCATAATTTTGGCTATCGTTGGTGTTATAAACAAAAATAGCGTTACCTTGGTTTTATATTTAATAGCACTAATATTGACGGTAGTTTTTGCGCTAACCAAAACCTTAAAAAATATTTTTGGTATAAAAAGTAAAAGCGGTCAGGTTAGTATTGTAAAGGTGGAAGATAAACCAAACCAACAATCGGTTGATCAAACTAAGATTGAACAAAATCAGAGTGTGGTTCAAGCACAAACGGTTACGCCAAAATTTTACACGGTTAAAAGTAATCCGTCGTACGTTTACGCTGAATATGACGACAAATACGAATTGTTTTTGAAAACTTCAAGTGGACTAAAAAAAATTAGAGTAGACTATAAAACACAAAGGTAAAAAATGACAAATTATTTTAACAACGATATTTTAGTACAAGCAAAAACTCAAAGAAAAAAAACTCTTACTGTGTATTTTATAATTCTAGCACTTTATCTTGCTATGAGTGTGGTGGTTTTGGTGAGATATTTACAACTTCCTTTTGCCAGTCCTAAAATAACTGTTCTAAAAACCGTAGAGTTTGTTTTGACTTTTATAATGTTCATCTTCTCTTTTATTTATTTAGGCATAAAATATAAAAGAGTAAACAAGTTTTACGTTATGTGTAAACACATGAGTACGGGGTTAAGAGAAGAAAATACCGCTAGTTTTTTTGAGTACGACGAAAGTTTAAGTGTTAAAGACGGAGTGGACGTAAAAGCTTTGGTGTTCTTGCAATGGAACAAATTTAAAAACGAATATTTCGAGCGAAAAGTTTGGGTGTTTTTCGAAAAACCTTTCCCTGAATTTAACCAAAACGATACTGTAAAGTTCGTTACACAGGGCAATATGTTAATAAGCTATCAAATTATAGACGAGGAAAATTAAAGTTTTATGCAAAAAAGAAACTGGGCAACCGAAGATATTTACAAAGATTTAACCGAGTGGGAAAAAGATTACGAGGAAATTCAAAATAACGCTGATTTTAGTGAGTTTAAGGGCAAACTCGGTGACCAAAAACAATTTTTAGCGTGTATGAAAAAACAAGAGTACGTCGGTAGGTTATTGGAAAAACTTGCAGTTTATACTCATATGAAACACGATGAAAATACTCAGGACTCCAAATTCGACGCTCTTTATTCAAGAGTGCAATCTTTGTCGGTAACCCTTTCAACTAACACCGCATTTATAACGCCTGAACTTATAAGTTTAGACGAAAAGATTTTAAAATCGTATATAGAAAGTCCTGAACTTTCTGAATACGACTATTCTTTAAAATGTCTTTTAAAAGAAAAACAACACGTTTTAAACGAAGAACAAGAAAAACTTTTGTCAGGTGTTTCAGAAGTGTTTTCGAGTTTTAGTGATATTTTCGGAAAAACCGATAACGCTGACTTAAAGTTTGGAATCATTAGGACGGGACTTAAAAAAGTGCCCCTAACACACGGTACTTACGGTTTGTTTATGCACTCGGACAACAGACGTTTAAGAAAAAAAGCTTTCAAGCAGTACTACAAATCGTATATAGATTTTATTAATACGATTTCTTCCACTTATTACGGAAACGTTAAAAAAGACGTTTGCGTTGCCAAAGCAAGAAATTACCAAAGTGTGTTATCTCGCGCATTAGGTGGCGAGGACGTACCCGTAAAAGTGTACGAAAACTTGATTTCTAGCGTAAACGATGCTTTGCCGATATTACACGACTATATGGCGGAAAAGAAAAAGCAGTTAGGTCTACGAGAAATGCATATGTACGACGTATACGCCTCAACTGTTAAAGACGCCGAATACAAACTAAACTACGACGACGCTTACGCTCTCGTTGTGGACGGTTTATCAATTTTAGGCGACGAGTATAAAGAGTTATTATTAAAAGCTTACAACGAGCGTTGGATTGACGTTGACGAAAAACCCAATAAGCGCAGTGGTGCTTACAGCACTAGCGCTTTCGATACTCATCCTTACGTTTTGCTTAACTATCAACCGACCACGCATGACGTTTTCACCATAGCGCATGAAATGGGGCACAGTATACACTCTTATTATTCTAATAAAAATCAACCGTTCGCTAAGGCAGATTACAAAATTTTCGTTGCAGAAGTTGCAAGTACTGTAAACGAGGTTTTGCTAGTTAAATATCTTATAAAGAACGCAAAATCTAAAAGTCAAGAAAAGTTTTTACTGTCTTATTTAATGGAAATGATAAGGACTACTCTTTTCCGTCAAACGCAGTTTGCGGAGTTTGAAGAGTTTTCACACTCTTCGGTAGAAAAAGGTGTTCCTTTAACAAAAGACTTAATGAACGAAAAATATTTAGAACTTAACAAAAAGTATTACGGAGACGCTGTTATAAGCGACATCGAAATCAGTTACGAGTGGGCAAGGATTCCGCATTTTTACAGGGCGTTTTACGTGTACAAATACGCTACCGGTATAATAAGCGCTTTGGCTATTGCGGAAAAAATACTTACCGAAGGTAAACCTGCCGTTGAAGAATATTTTAAGTTCTTGTCGTCAGGTAATTCCGACGGACCTGTTGAACTGTTAAAAATCGCGGGTGTAGACTTAACTAAAAAACTACCCTTTGATCTAGCCTTTAAGACGTTTAGTGATGCTTTAAACCGCTTTAAGCAATTATAATCTTTTGGGAGAAAGAATTATGCAAAAGAACAAAAAAGACACTCAGAAAATTCTAAACGAAATGCCTCACAACTTAGAAGCTGAACAATCTTTGTTGGGCTGTGTTTTAATGGACCCGATTATACAATCGGAAATAGGTTCTCAAATCAATGAAGACGATTTTTATTCGGAATCGCATAAATATATTTTCAGCGCGATGGAATCGATTATCAAGGAAAACCAACCCGTTGACCTTGTAACCCTATCCGACGCTTTGGAAAAACGCGGAGAATTAGAATCGATAGGCGGTATCGAATATATAAACCAACTTACTAACGTTTTGCCGTCGTCGGCTAACTACCTTAGATACGTGGAAATAGTTCGTCGTGACAGTATGTTAAGAAAGCTTATAAAAGGTTCTGCCGAAATAATAAGTGAAAGCAGTAAGAGTATGGACGAGTTTTCGGCTTTGTCGTTTGCCGAAAAAACTATCTACGATATTTCCAATACCGCTGATACGAGCAGTATGAAAAAAATCGGCTCGATAATTCCCGACGTTATGACTAAGTTAGACGAGCTGGCAAAAGAAACTTCTTCGTTTAGGGGTATTAAAACGGGATTTAAGGGATTAGACTTAAAACTCAACGGCTTACAAAAAAGCGACCTTATAATTCTCGCCGCGCGTCCTGCGGTAGGTAAAACTTCGCTTGCTATGAACATTGTTGAACAAGTTGCCGTACAAGGTTATACTTGCGCGGTATTCTCTTTGGAAATGGGTAAAGAACAACTAGTTCAAAGAATGTTGTGTTCTGTTGCGGGTGTTTCTATGGAAAACGCTTTAAAAGGCAGAATGAATAAAACCGAGTGGCTAAAAATTGCAAAAGCAAGAGAAATATTGTCTAATACCAAGATTTTTATCGATGATTCGGCGGCGGTAACTCCGAGAGAACTTATTTCTAAGTGCAGACGATTAAAGAGAAAAAGCGGTTTAGACTTAGTAATGGTCGACTACATACAGCTAATGAGTTCTGACGCTAAAAAAGGCGAAGACAATCGTCAACAAGAAATTTCTAACATTTCAAGAAACCTTAAAATCTTAGCAAAAGAGCTTGAAGTTCCGGTAATTGCTTTATCGCAATTGTCCCGTGCCGTAGAAAGCAGAAAAGGTCGTCCGCAACTTGCCGACCTTCGTGAATCGGGAGCAATAGAACAAGATGCTGATATTGTTATGTTTATACACCGTCCCGATAAGTCGGCTACTGAAAAAGAAATCGAAGAAGGTAAAGTTAAACGCAACGTTGCCGAGATTATAATAGAAAAACATAGAAACGGTCCTACGGGTATTGTAGAGCTTTACTTCAAAGGTGAAAGCACTAAGTTTGTTAATATTAATTACGAAACGGGCGAACCCGAGATGGAAGAACAAACTCAAAAACCTAAACAAACAGTAAAGATGGACGAGCCTGAACTTTGTGAATTCGACGGAGTTTTCGCTGAGCCCGAAGTTCTACCTGAACCCCCGAAAACGGTTGACTAAGAGATATTTTAATGTTAACAAAAATCAAAAAAATCGACAAAAACAGCCTTAAAAGCGCAATTGAAATTTTAAAAAATGACGGGGTAATCGGTATGCCGACTGAAACGGTATACGGTTTAGCGGGTGTTGGAACAAGTTCTATTGCCGTAAAAAAAATATTTGAAATTAAAGGTAGACCGTCGGATAATCCTCTTATCGCTCACGTTCATAAAAAATATGACTTAAATAAACTGGTGGTAATAGAGCAACCTTACGTTAAACGGCTTATAAAAAAATTTATGCCCGGTCCCTTAACGCTTGTTTTTAAAAGCAAAGGGGTGATAGTGAAAGAGGCAGTTTGCGGTGGCGAAACCCTTGCAGTTCGTATGCCCAATCATAAAGGTTGTCAAAAACTTTTAAGGTCTATAAATTTGCCCTTAGTTGCACCAAGCGCAAATATTTCTAAACACACAAGTCCAGTTACCGCTGGTCACGTGTTTAACGACTTAGAAGGTAAGATTTCTTTGATACTTGACGGCGGTAAATGTTCGGGCGGAATTGAAAGCACAGTGCTTGACGTTACCGAAAAAACTCCTAGAATTTTACGCGCAGGTCTTATTACTAAGGAAATGATACAAAAAGTTGTCGGTAGTTGTGCGATTGCCGAGCATAAAGAAACCGATAAAGTTAAATCACCTGGTGTTAAATACCGTCACTATAAACCTAAATGCGATACGGCTCTTTTTTCTAAAACCCAACTGGATGAAGTTATAGAATTATACGACGAAAAAGAGAAAGAGGGGTTAAAGCCTTTTATAATGTGTTCTGACGATATAGCTTATAAATTTAAGGGTAAAAACTTGTTGCTTTTAGGAAATTCTGGCGAACAAATTGCAAGTAATTTATACGATAAACTACTTGAAGGCGAAAAAATAGCCGATATAATTATAGCTGTATCTTTTGACAGAGAAGACGGAGTATATCTCGGCATAAGTAATAGATTAAGGAAGTCTTGCGGATGAGTATGATAAAAGTTTTATTCGTTTGTACGGGCAATACTTGTCGTAGCCCTATGGCGGAATTTATTTTAAAAAGCAAAATAAAAAATGCTGGTTTAAAAGGCGTTAGAGTAAGTAGTGCGGGCTTAAACGCGTTCACTGGCGATAAAATAAGCAAGAATTCTTTTGTTGCTCTTAAAAAAATGGGGCTCAATGCATACGGGTTTAAGGCTAAACGCTTAGATGTAAAAACTTTACTTAAATACGATATAATAATATGTATGACCGAAAACCATAAACTCGCAATCGCGTCTTTTCCCGGGGTATATTCTGTAAACGATTTAACAGGTTTAGGCGATATTCCCGACCCTTATGGTGGAGATATTAACGAGTACGTAAGAGCGTCGCATAAAATCGAGGATGCTTGTAATATAATTTTTGAAAAACTTTTACGGTTAAAGGAGAACGATATATGAAAATTGCTATCGGTGTAGACCACGGCGGAATTAACTTAAAACCCGTACTTATCGCGTATTTAGAAAAAAATAATATAGAATACGTAGATTGTGGATGTTTTGAATCTAAGTCAGTCGATTATAATGATTTTGGTGAAAAGGCTTGTAATTTGGTGGCTAACGGCGAATGTGATTTAGGAATTTTATTCTGCGGTACAGGAATAGGTATGAGTATCGTGGCAAACAAAATAAAAGGCATAAGATGCGGACATTGTCACGACGTGTTTTCAGCTAAAATGACCAAACTTCACAACAATGCTAACGTGCTAGCGTTAGGTGAAAGAGTAGTAGGTCCGGGACTTATGTTAGAAATCGTCGATGCGTTTATAAACACGCCGTTTAGTAACGACGAAAGACACGTGCGTCGTGTTGATAAAATTAAATCGTTAGAAAATAAAAATTTTAAATAAGGTAACATTATGAACAAAGTAAAAAAAGCTGTAATTCCCGCAGCGGGATTAGGCACGAGGTTTTTACCCATCACCAAAGCAATACCTAAACCTATGTTATCGGTTTTAGATAAACCGACTATTCAGTACATAACAGAAGAATTAAGTTCAGTAGGTATTGAAGAAATCATTATCGTCGTAAGCCCAGGTTCAGACATTATAAAACATCATTTTGGCGAAAACAAAGAATTAGAAAAAAGACTGCTTGAAGACAATAAACTCGCGTTGTTGGAAATAGAAAAACAAACTCGCAAGTTTAACGTAAAATTTGCAGTTCAAACAGTTGCAAACGGTCTTGCAGGCGCTATTTTATGTGCTAAACCATATCTTAACGACGAGCCGTTCGCGTTGCTTTTAGGCGACGAATTATTATATGCGCAAAAAGGTAAAGAATCTTGTATAGAAAAACTCGTTAGCGTTTATGAAAAGACGGGTAAAAGCGTTATAGCCACCATAGAAGTTTTTGGCGACGACGTTTCTAAATACGGTAATATCGGCATCAGAAACGAAACCGACGGTATTATCACCGTAGACAAAATTGTAGAGAAACCCTCAGTTAACGAAGCGCTATCTAATAACGCCGTTATCGGTAGATACGTTTTGTCGGGCGAAGTTCTTTCAATGATAGAAAGATTAAAACCCAGAAATAACGAAATATATTTAACTGATGCTTTGGACGAATTATCTAGTCGTGGCGATTTGCTTGCGTGCGTTTGCGACGACGACAGATATGACGTTGGTGATAAGTTTGGGTTTATTAAAGCAAATATCGATTTTTCTTTAAAGAGTAAGGAAATCGGTGAAGACGTAAAGGACTACATTATCGAACTTGCTAAAAGGTTAAAATAAATGATTGTTTACGATAAAGCTTGCAAAAAATGCGGTCATAGATTATCGGAATTTTACCGTACGTTTATGTTAGGGTGTCCCGACTGCTATAAGGCTTTCGAGCCGGAAATTAACGAAAGTTTGAAAAAAGTTCAAGCTCAAAGTTTTCATACTGGCAAAACTCCAAGACTTAAAGGACTTGATAAGGAGCTTTTGTCAGAATATCAAAGATTGCTTAGCGAAAAAGAAGACGCGGGTATTGCGTCGGATTTTAAGAAAATGGCAGAACTTTCGGCTGAAATTTTCGACCTAAAAACCGAACTAGAAAAAAGGGGGATATTATGACGAACGTTGTAGACCCTGAAATCTATGCAGGCAATATCATCAAAAGTAGAGTGCGCCTTGCAAGAAATCTTACCGGTTATCCTTTCAAGGTAGCCGACACCAAAACTGCTTTGGATATAATAAAAAGTGTTAATCGCGCATTAATTAAAAGCGATACCTTTAACTTGTATTTTGCTTCGCGCGTTTCTTCGGTTACCCTAGAAGCTATGAAAGAGCGCCATTTAATAAGCAGTAATCTAATAGAAAATAAAGACTGCGGTGCGGTTCTTGTCAATCCTGACGAAAGCATATCGGTTATGGTCAACGAAGAAGACGTAATAAGAGAACAATGTTTTATGCGAGGATTACGCTTAAAAGAAGCGTACGACAGACTTCAAGTTTTAGACGACGAATTAAATAAATATTTAAATATTGCTTTTGATAAACGTTTAGGCTATTTAACTTCTTGTCCTACCAACGTAGGAACGGGGTTAAGAGCATCGGTAATGTTATTTTTACCTGCACTTACTGAAAGCGGTAGAATTGTTCAGTTAATAAAGGAAGTAGAAAGATTAGGTCTGACCGTTCGCGGAGTTTACGGCGAGGGTAGCGACGCTGAGGGCGCAATTTATCAAGTAAGTAACGAAGTAACTCTGGGCGTTTCCGAATACGATATACTAAAAGAAGTAGAAGATACCGTCATGGAAATTTGTATGGCGGAGAGAAAAGAAGAAGAAAGACTTTATATAAAAAAAGAACTTAAAACTATGGACAGAGCAAAAAAATCGTTTGGCGTTTTGACTAACGCCGTAATGCTCAGTTATAGCGAATTTTTAAGCCACGTTGCAAACGTCAAACTCGGCGCAATGCTTGGTATGATTAGCGTAAGCGACGTAACGGCAATAGACGATTTAATTGTTTCAGTTCGTCCTGCAAATTTGTGCGAACAGTACGGCAAAAGACTTTCTTCGGAAGGCAGGGATTTATTTAGAGCCGAACTCGTCGCTGCTAAATTATTGAAGATTAAGGAGTAGAAAATGTATTACGACGCTTTTTCTCGTAACGTCAACGACGTTATAGAGCTTGCAACAGCGCTTGCAAAACGTTTCGGTTGCAGATACGTGGGTAGCGAGCATATTACTTTCGGGCTTATGAACGTTACCGACGGTCGCGCCGCGTCTATTTTAAAAGAGGCGGGTGCAGACAACGACAGATATTTATACTATTTTCAAAAAACCATAGAAAAAGACGTGGTGTATCCCGGTAATATGTTCACACCGAGAACTAAGCGCTTGTTTGAAAAAGCCATAGATTTTTCTTTAAAAGCACATTCTGGTTTTGTAGGAACCGAACATCTTTTGCTTGCTGTTTTAAGCGATATCGAAAGCGTAGCAGTAGCAATATTAAAAGCAATAAAAGTAGACGTTGACAAAGTTCGGGAAGAAATTGTCAACTCTTTATATGCTTTACCGGACAACAATTCAGACTATGACGGCGATGCCGATGATTCAGAATCTATGTACGTAAATGCGTACAGGTCTAATCCACAAATAAAAACCAACAACAAAGACAATTTAAATTCTGACGATTTAGGTGAACTTTCTAAGTTTGGCGTTAACCTTAATAAACAAGCCGAAAGTGGTAAATTAGACCCAGTTATCGGCAGAAAAGACGAAATTGACAGAGTTATTCAAATATTATCAAGACGTACTAAAAATAACCCAGTTCTAATCGGTGAACCGGGCGTGGGTAAATCAGCGGTAGTAGAGGGTTTAGCACAGGCAATCGTAAAGGGCAACGTGCCAGAAATACTCGCAGACAAAATAGTATTTTCGTTAGATATTGCAAGTATGCTTGCGGGAGCGAGATATCGCGGTGATTTTGAGGAAAGACTTAAAAATGCCATAGATATCGTAAAACAGAACGGTAACGTTATACTGTTTGTTGACGAAATTCATAATATCGTGGGCGCTGGTAGTACTGGCGAAGGCAATATGGACGCCGCAAATATCTTAAAGCCTATGCTTTCGCGCGGAGAATTGCAGACCATAGGTGCGACGACCATTGACGAATATAGAAAATATATTGAAAAAGACGCTGCGCTAGAACGCCGTTTTCAGCCTATAATGGTTGAAGCTCCTAGCGTTGAAGCAACGGTAGAAATATTAAAAGGTTTGCGTGACAAATACGAATCGCATCACGGTGTAGCAATTCCCGACGACGCAATTATAAGCGCTGTAACTTTATCTGACCGATATATAACCGACAGATTTTTACCAGATAAAGCAATCGACTTAATAGACGAAGCCTCGTCAAGAGTAAGGCTTGATAGTTACAATTCGCCCGTCGAAGCAAGACAAAAGGAAAACGAGTTAAAAAATCTCACGGCGCAGAAAAACGAAGCAAAACGCCGTGACGATTTAGAACGTGCTCTTAAAATAAACAAAGAAATCGAAAGAGTTAATGCTGAACTAGAAGAAATTAGGGCGCTTGCCAGCAAGCAACCTAACAATCGCGAAAGATTAGTGTTAACCACCGAAGATATAGCAAAAGTCGTAAGTAACTGGACGGGCGTACCCGTTGTCAAACTTACACAAACTGAAAGTCAGAAACTATTAGACTTAGAACATACTCTGCATCAACGTTTAATAGGTCAAGACAGCGCGGTAAAAGCCGTAGCAAGCGCTATTCGACGCGCCAAATCGGGGCTTAAAGACCCAAATCGTCCCGTTGGTTCGTTTATTTTCGTAGGTCCTACCGGCGTGGGTAAAACCGAACTTGCAAAGGCGATAGCAGAAACGGTTTTTGGCAACGAGGATAATATTATTCGCGTAGATATGAGCGAGTATATGGAAAAACATTCAGTGGCTAAACTTGTGGGCGCGGCTCCTGGTTACGTTGGATACGAAGAAGCAGGTCAACTCACCGAAAAAATTAGAAGAAAACCCTATTCTTTGGTATTATTCGACGAAATCGAAAAAGCGCACCCTGACGTATTTAATATAATGTTGCAAATTTTAGACGACGGAATATTAACCGATAATAAAGGTAGGGTGGTAAGTTTTAAGAATTCTATAATTATTATGACGTCTAACGTTGGTGCAACCGAAGTTTCTAATATGAACACCTTAGGTTTTGCAGGTAGTAAACAGTCCGATTACGATAAAACCTGTGATAGGTATATGGACGCCTTAAAATCTAAATTCCGCCGTGAATTTTTAAACCGTATAGACGACATTATCGTATTCCATAAACTTTCAAAAGAGGATACGGCAAAAATCGCTGAACTTATGTTATCTTCTTTAAGAAAACGCTTGTCGGTACTCGGTGTAACTCTTGAAATTACCAGTCAGGCTATGGATTTAATTACCGATAAAGGTTATGACGAAGAATTTGGTGCTAGACCTTTAAGGCGCGTTTTGCAAAGATATATTGAAGACAATTTAAGCGAGCGTCTTTTAAGCGGTGAAATAACCGAAAATTCAGAAGTTATCGTTGACGCGTGCGACGGAGAATTTACGTTTAGATAAAGGCATTGTTTATGAAAACAGGAATATCCACGGCGTCGCTTTTCGGTAGGTTTACCACCGAAGACGCCGTAAAACAATATAATATAAATAAAATTAACACGTGCGAAGTGTTTTTAGAATCTTTTTGCGAGTACAATAAAAAGTTCGGAAAATATTTAAATCGATTAAAAGGCGACTTAGAAATTCACTCTATACATACCCTAACGACGCAGTTTGAACCGCAATTATACAGCCTTAACCAACGCGCTCAAAAAGATAGTTTTGTTTTTTTAGAAGACACTTTAAAATGCGCTAAACAAATGAACGCCAAGTATTATACTTTTCACGGTGGGGCAAGGTTTAAGAAAACCCCGATAGTTATTGATTTTGATAGAGTGGCAGGTATTACTCAAAATATTATAGACCTATGCAAAAAATACGGCGTTTCGTTAGCGTACGAAAACGTTCACTGGTGTTACTATAATTATATAGGTTTTTTTAAGACACTAAAAAGTTTAACAAATGGGTTAAAAGGAACACTAGACATAAAACAAGCAAGACAGAGCGGTATAGACCACAACTTGTTTTTAGAAGAAATGGGCGAAGATATCGTTACCGTACATTTATCCGACGTCGACGAAAAAGGCAAAATGTGTTTACCGGGCAAAGGAATAACCGATTTTACCGATTTGTTTAAGCGCTTAAAAGACGTTGGTTTTAATGGAGCGTTGTTGTTGGAAGTCTATAAAAACGATTTTAACGAGTTAAACGAACTCTACCAAAGTCTAGATTACGTAAACGAATTGGCGTATAAAATTTTTAATAAATAAAAAAACTCGACTAACCTTAGTCGAGTTTTTTTATTTAGTTTTATTAATCGCGTTTATTTCTCAAAACAAAGTATGTTACGCTACCGCATAGACAAGCGGATACGGCTAACACGAGCAATATATTTCTAACTTGCAAGTCGGGGTTATCGATTATTGCAGATGCAGTTATATAGCCTTCGATAAATCCGTTTTCAGTTTGATACCAAACTCTTAAAACACCGTTATCGTTTTGGTAAATTCTCACACTTTGACCGTCTTGTATATCTAAAACTGCTTGCGTTAAATCTTTATCTAAGTATAAAGTTGTTTGTGTAACTTTTTCTACTGTAAAAATAGAATAACTTACGTTTTCGGCTAGAATTTCTACTGTAAAGTTTAAGGGAACGTAACCGTAAACAGCATTTTCGGTCGTGCTGACGTTAGCGTAGTAATATTCAATACCTCCAAAAGTAAATTTGCTTATAGGACTGAATACAGCACCTTTTTTTAGCCTGGTTGTGGTTTCACCGTCGTTTAATACGTAAGCGTTGTTTTTAGTAATGATAGGGAAAAAGTAAACGTTCACGTCAGTTGCAACGTAAATCTTATCGCTGACTTGGGTATTATAATTAACTATTTTTTCATTTGCTGAACTACTATGTGTTAAAGTTGCGCCTTTTTCACCTGCAAGAAGTAAGTATTCTACTTGTCCGTTAACTCCATCAATGTTTGTTTTGCAAATGAAAGCGTATTCGCTTTCTGGTTGTACGTGATTTTTATATTTTACTCCGTCTACCGTGTCAATACAGTACGCGTAAGTACCTTGATTAACTGTATAAACTTTTAGCTGATTTAAAACGGTTTTGTCGGTAAGTTTGAAATCTTCGGCTAAGTTTATATCCGAAATGCAGGCATAACCGTCGGGGTTAAAAATATAAATAAATTCGCTGTTTTCTTGCAAAACATACAAGTCGTCTGTAAACACAGTGTTTGCAACACTTATAACGTTTTGGTCTAAGCTAATAAAATCCGTCCAAACTGTTTGAGTATTATCAAAATAACGAACCTTAGTATCTTTTACCGAATATAAATTTCCGTTAAGGTCAGTTAACAATTGAGTAATGCCGATTTCCGAACAAAGTTCTTCGCCGTTTTTATATACTTCGGTTTGGTTGTACAAATACACGTTACCAAAAACGTCTACCGTGAATACGCTGGCGGTAATTTGTTCGGTGCAAATCTCGTTGATTTGAGTTATATTTTCGTCGGTAGTAAACACCTTAGAAACCGTACCGTCGTTTGTTAGTATATAGTATCTGTCATTAGTGTAAATTATCGATTTTAGGTTAGGTACGGAAGTTAATTGTTCATCTTTCTGTCCGTTAGCAAGGTCTATTTTTTTAACGCCTTCGTTAAAACCAAGTAAAACACTTTTGTTGCCTAATGCAAAGGTTATGGGGTCGCCAAGCTCGGAAACAAAAAAGTTTTTATAACTTGTCTTATCGTATCTGTTAAAGTTCTTGTCGTTAGGTAAAATTGTCAGTTTAAACTCGTCAAGCACGGCAATATTTTCTCTTGTCATATTGATTTTAGAAGCGTTGCTAGAAATTCTGTTATAAGCCGTTTTATTTTTTGCTATGGCTTTACCTGTGAAAACCAACTGATTATCGTCAATTTTAAACTGTTGAACGGCGTACTTTTGAGAATCTGTAATTACTAGATTATCACCGTAAAAGTGCATATCGGTTGGGTTTTGAATACTTCCTAAATCGTAGGCGTTAAACTCGTCACTGCATTGTAGTTGGGTTGGTAAAACGTTATCGGTTTCGACGACGTTTTCGTTGATACTGTAAACCGAATTGTTTAGGGTGTAATATAAAATGCCGTTATAAGAAACCATATTGGAAATTCCGTCGCCTGACGTAAGTATTGGTGTGCCGTTTAGTTGGCTTTCGTCGTAAACGCATAGTTTAGTGTCAGATAAACGTATGAAGAACACTTTACCGTCTTGGCTGATACAAACGGGGGAAGGAAGTTTCGGGTTTACGGGAAGTTCAGATTTTGTAATTGCAGTAATTCCGTTTAGTTGGTATACGAAAATTTTATTATTAGAAATAGTTGCAAGATAATTTCCGTTAATTTCAAAATAACTGCTTGTAATTTGTTCGCCGTTATAGGTGAAAGGTTGGGGGCTTTTAGTTAAATCGTTTAAGTCTATGGTGTAAAGTTGAAGATTATCATTAACTAGCAAATAATTTTCGCCAAAATATCTAATTTGACCGGGATTGTTAGAATTCAAAAGAGTATATTCAACGTATTCACCGTTATTAAAAATATAAAGTTTTTTGTTTTCAGTAATAATTGCTGACCCACCGTCGTATACAGTAGCGTGTGCAGGGGCAGACGTGTTGAGGTCTAAAACATCCAATTTGGATTGTGGTAAAAAAAGCGAAGTATTAATTTGTTCTGCGTTAGCAGTAAATGTAAATACCCCACAGACAACAAAACATACTACACTTAATAAAAATAATAAAATTAAACAAAA
>JAZRGZ010000027.1:0-13786 GCA_045644505.1 Christensenellaceae bacterium
AAAAAAATTTTACCCAAAATTACTGAAAATTAAAATAAAATTTAAAATTTTAGTAATATTTTTCTTTTATAAAGGTTGATTTTTCTTTTATTATAATATATAATAAATCTATCGTTTATAATGCTGATAAAACGTACATAAACGAATAAGTAAATTTGATAACTTTTATAAGGTGGGCATATGGCAAACAACACATTACTTAAATCTTTAAAACGCAAACTCATTATTATTTTGGCTCTCGTCGGCGTTATGTTAATTTCAACGTTCGGCTTAATTGCTTGCGGTGAAGAAAATACTTCGGTTACCGACCCCGAATACACTTTTAAGGAAACGACAAAATCAGGTCCGTTCTCTAACGGTGGTTTTTCTTATGGCACAGCAGATTTAGAGCTTACCGATTATCCTTCTACAACCGTTAACGGTTGGACAAAAGCAATCGATAATTCCGCTAAATCTTCTTACGTGAATTCGGGCGCTGTAAACGTTACTACCGACGGCTGGAAACAACTCGCCTCTAACCTTTACGACGACGTTGATTACAGAAACTACCTTCAAAATAAGGGCGTTTATAAACTCGACGACGTTAAATCAGCAATCAAAGCAAGCGACGCTCATAAAGACGACGCCAATTACACCCCCACCGAAACCGAAATTAAAGATTATATCGTAACGAATTATATTATCCCGCTCAATCCCGGTGCAAAAGACGAAGACAACCACGTCTATATGCTTAACAACTATACTATTAGCAAAGAATATGGTTTAGGAACTGCGCAAAAACTTTCAGCATCTACCTCTATTTCATTAGAAAAAGGTAAGATTAGTAAAATTTCTCTTTGGCTAAAAACACAAAACGTTAACGGCATTTCTAATAATGCCGGTGCAAACGTCAGATTAGTTAACTCTATTAAAAATACTACTCAGGCCGAATTCAGGCTAAGTGGTATTAAAAGTAATGAATGGACAAACTACGTTATTTACGTTACTCCTGATACAGAATTTAACTGTTCTGTAACACTCGTTGTTGGTTTAGGTTACGGTAATGGAAATTCTACCGACGCGTCAGATTTTGCCGAAGGTACACTTTATATCGATAACGTTACCTACGAAAAGGTTGACCAACTTCCCGCAGGTGTTACCGTTTATGATTATAGCCTTGCTTTCGGTTCAAAAGAGCCCATTGAAGCAACAGGTACTACCGTCCATTATAATATGACGTATACTGCTCCTAGCAGTTATTTCGCTCCTGTTCATTTTCATAACAATATAGATAACGATGAATATTATGATTTCACTAAATCTAATATTAAAGTAAACAATGAATACTTAACAAGTCAAACCATCGTTGGCACCGACAGTAATGTTGCGCTTTCAAATGACGACCCTAACTTGTTAAGATTAACGCTTAATAAAGCAAGTTATACTCTAAAAATTGACAATAACGGTGATAACTTTATCCTTGACGGCGGTCAATCTGCAATTATTTCGTTCAGACTTAAAAACCAATTGAGTGGATTTGGTTCAACAGACGTTACGCTCGATTTAGTTGATATAGACGGCGATGTTGAAGAAAAACGTCCAGCAATTGCAACCTTCGACGCCAAAGACGAAACCACTACTTACACCATTTTAGTTAAAAACAACTTTGAAAGCGGTGACGTTAGAGAGTTCTATTTGAATTTCATTATCGGCCCTGCTGACGTTGCTTCTGTTAAATATAACTCTGAATTTGCAACTGGTGTTGTTGAACTTTCAGAATTGCTTGTAAAAATTGGCGAAGAACCCGAAGAAGATTCTGACGAGTACACTTATTATAGTTTCTATTCAGGTATGTCTACTGCAAGTGTTTCATTATACGCTGGTTTAGATTCAGAAAATAGCTACGAAACGGAAATACAAGATTACAATTTAACTTATGCGCCCTCTAACGTTGGTGAAATTGTTACTCAGCCCACTAACCCGCTAGGTTACGTTGGTGTAGAAGCTGGAAACGGATATATCCAAAACGCAACTAACGCAGAAGTTAATACTAGAAGCGGTAAAGGTGACAACGGCAGTTACGCTGGTCTAATTAACACCAAATACATTGCTAATTATCAAACTGCAAACTCAGATTTCCCCTTAGACGAAGTTACAAATGCTCTTAACCATACTGGCGACGACATTCAACCTTTAATGATTTATAACAAAACTGCCGACCACTATGGTTTTATCGGTAACCAAATTACCGCATCTGCTAATTCAGAAGCAAAAGTTTCGGTTACTTTAAGAGTTGTTGACCTTGCAAAAGCTTATCTCTATCTAGTTGATACTACCGAAGAAGATAAACCTGTTATGACCTTTAACAGTTTTGTTGTTAACACTGACATAATCGGTGGCAAGGGCGACCAAATTAATGGCTCAGATTTACAACTTGCTTTAACCGTTGATTCGTCTATGATGAATAGCGATGGTTGGGTTACGGTTAATTTCTATATATCTACCGGTAACCAATCTAAAAATTTCCGTTTAGAAATTTGGAACGGCGGAAGAGTTGCCGATACTACCACAGCTTCTGCTGGGTTTGTGTTTGTCAAAGATGTAGAAGTTGTTACATCTTCTGCATTTACTCTCCCCACTAGAATAGAAGATGCGTTCAGTGTTTCAGGCAACCCCTTGTTTGACGAAAAAGTTTCCTCTTTTGAATCTGAAAACGGTAAACTCCTTGCGTACCAACGCGAACTTACGGACTTAGAACAACAATTTAACGTTGAATACCCTGATAAAGCTGTTTCTTATTTACCCGAGTACGTTTGGGCTAAAAACGCTAAGACTGTTTATGCGGTTTATAAAACACTAGAAGTTGACGCAGTTGACCCATATTTATCTCTCGAAGATGACACCGAGGAAGATGCTGAAAATTCAGGTTGTGCCGCTGGTAGTGACCCCTCTGCTTTCTGGTTATCGTTCTCATCAATTCTTTTAGGCGTTATTTTACTTCTAGCAATTATCGCATTGTTTATTAAAAATTATAGACGTAAACACAGACGTTCTAAGGAAGATGCTAAATCGCACTACAAAATTAAGAGTCGTGTAAGCACTCCTAAAAAAATTGTTGAAGAAGAACCCGAAGAAGATATTGTAGAAGAACAAGCTGAAAACGACGTTGAGACTATTGAAGAATCTGCAACGGTTGAAGACGTTGAAAACGAACAAAAAGAAAGCGTAGACGAATACGTTTACGGTGACGTTCAAGATTTCGGTACTGAAACAGAACAAGTTGACTCAGAAGAAACAACTGATACTAATGAGAGTCCGGAAAACTAAATCTAAGTTTACTGAAAGGACGTAGGCTTTTGCCTACGTCCTTTTTTTATCATTAATGTATAAACATTTGAAATTCGATACATATATATAATGTATGAGTACTATTATTTTAACGGGTGGTGGAACGGCTGGTCATTGTATGCCTAACGTTGCACTTATACCCTATCTAAAAACAAAGTTTAAAAAAATATATTATTTTGGCAGTCCTAACGGAATAGAAAAGAATATAATTAAAAATTTTGATATTCCCTACTATGAAATTCCGTGTGCAAAGTTAAACCGTAGTTTTGACCTAAAAAATTTAGTAATGCCTTTCAAAGTTTTAAAAGGCATAAGTAAAGCTGATAAGCTAATTGAAAAACTTAAACCCGACGTAATATTTTCTAAGGGTGGATACGTGGCGCTACCAACCGTTGTTGCTGGTCATAAACGCAAAATCCCAATCATTTCTCATGAAAGCGATATTACAATCGGACTTTCAAATAGGCTCACCAGTAAAAAGTGTAAAAAGGTTTTAACGGCTTTCCCTGAAACTGCCGAAAAACTTAAAAATGGAGAACACGTAGGTATTCCTCTTAAAAAATCCTTATTTACTGAAATTGACACAAATAAAACAGTTAAATCGTTTGGACTAAGCGGTAAAAAACCAATTCTTTTAATAACCGGCGGAAGTCAAGGAGCAAAAAGCATAAACAATGCTGTTTATTCGGCGTTACCTACGCTTTTATCGAAATATGAAATCATTCACGTTTGCGGTAAAGGTAATTTTAACTCCAAAATTAAAGAAAACGGCTATTATCAAGTAGAGTTTTTACCCAATATAGAAGACGCGATAAAAATTTGTTCAGTATGTGTTACAAGAGCTGGCGCTAATACTCTATTTGAGTTATTAAGTCTAAAAGTGCCGTGCTTATTGATTCCTTTATCTAACCGCTCGTCACGTGGTGACCAAGTACTGAATGCTGAGTATTTTCAAAAACTTGGTATGGTAAATGTTTTAAGTCAAGAATCTTTAACGTCAAATTCTTTGATTTTTGCAATTAACTCAACTTATTCTAATAGAGAAAATCTTATTAAAAATATAAATAAAAACCCTATAAAAGACGCAAGCAAAACTGTCTGTAAGATTATAAACAGTTTTGTTGACTAAACAGCGCTGAATAAAACTTACCACGCTCGTTAAAATCAATTTGCACTTTTGGTTTAATTATTATATTATTGTTTTCACTGCATTCTTGTCTTCGGATACGAATGCAGTTATTTTTTTGCTTTTTCCTAAAAAATGTCTTAAATAATTTTTCGCTCATATTCTCTCTCCTTTTACAACTTCATTCTACACAATACTATTGACAAACGTATGTCATATTTGATATAATCTTTATATAAATATTTATATGTATTAAGGAGTAACTTATTTGCCATGAAATACGAGATTATTATGGGCATTTTATTTGATTTATTGTCTAAAAAAGTCGTTAACGCCAAATACCTTGCTGACAAATACGAGGTTTCTACAAGGTCTATTTACCGATACATTGAAGTTTTAGACGGAGCAGGTGTTCCTATTTATACAACACGTGGTAATCAAGGCGGATTCTCTATCGTAGATTCTTATAGGCTTTCAGCTTATTTTTTAACCAAACCTGAATTAGAACAAACTATCAGCGCATTATACGGAATAGTTCAAGGCGTGCCTAATAAAACCTTAAACCAAGTAATAGATAAATTAAAGTCTAATCTTAAAAACTCATCTGACGATTTACTCTTAAAAAGCGGTAATTTAATAATCGATGCAGGTCCGTGGGGTAATGCTGTCGGGTATAAAGCAAAACTAGCCGTAGTTCAAAAAGGCATAGATAATAATCTAGTTTTGGAAATTAAATACCACGACAGAGACGGACAAACAACGGACAGAAAAATTCATCCACACGTCGTCGTTTTTAAGCAAGGTCTTTGGTACGTTTATGCTTATTGTGTATTAAGAAAGAAGTTTAGATTTTTTAAAATAGGCAGAATAGAACAAGCAATAATTACTAACGAAAAGTTTGAAAGAAAGTGTATTACACAAGACGATATGCCTTTAAATTTCTGGGAAAATGCCATAAATACCGAAAACGTTATTTTAGAAATCAATAAAAAATATCTTTCTGACGTTGAAGAATGGCTTGGCATAGAAAACGTCAAGATGATTAACGGCAAATATATTGCCGACGTTACCCTGCCTTATGATGGCGGACTAGTTTCCAAAATAATGAGTTTCGGCGACGGTGTAACCGTTATTGCTCCTCAAATATTGATTGACGAAATTAAAACTCACTCAGCTAAAATATTAAATAAATATAAATAAAATAAACGACTTAGAGTTTTCTCTAAGTCGTTTATTTTATAGATTAATTGAGTTCTTTTATTAAGCATTTAATTTAAAAATTCATATCTAGTACTTCTTGAAAAGAGTGATAAAAATACTTCCACAGGCTCTTTTCCTTGATAGACAATAGAATATACTGCGTTTGTTATAGGTAAATCTACTTTGTATTTTTCGCCTAAAAGTTTTAATGCTTTTGCGGTAGATACACCCTCTGCCAGTTTGTTAAACTTTTCACCTTTGACGTATTCTTCGCCAAATTTTCTATTATGAGAATACTGAGAAAACAATGTTGTTTCGTAATCTCCTAAATGGCATAGACCGTAAGCAGATAATTCGTTACCGCCAAGCGCTTTAATTAGCCTAGCAATTTCCCTTGCCCCTCTTGACATAAGCGGTCCTTTCAACGTTGTGTAACCACCACCATCAAGCATTCCAGCAGCAATACCCATGACGTTTTTCGCTGCCGCGCCTATTTCACTGCCAATTAAATCGTCCCCATAATAAAATCTTATTAAATTACTTCTAAAACTGTCAGAAAGGTATTTAACTAATTCTTTATTATCAGAGTCTATTAGCATACAGTTAGGAAGCCCTCTTGTAAATGACTGAATATGTCCGGGACCTACCCAAACTGCAAGTTTATCTTTGCTTATTCCGCACTCGTTAGCCACTTCGGTAAGCCTAAGACCGGAATTTTCTTCTATGCCTTTCATGCAAAGACAGAAAATTTTGTCTTTTACGTCGTATTTAGTAACTTCTGATAATAATTCTCTTAACGACTGTGCGCTAATTGAAATTATAATAATTTCAGCACGTTCAACTACGGTTCTTAAATCAGAAGTTAAGGTTATATCTTCACTTAATGTAACGTATTCGTTTTTTGAGGTGTTTTTAAGCTGTAAAAACGACTTACTGTCGGGTTTTCCCCACATCATAACGTCGTGTGATTGTGAATCTAAATACCATGCTAAAAAAGACCCCCATCTTCCGCAACCTAAAACTGATATTTTCATAAAAGCCTTCCTTAAATAGTTTTACGGTCAACAAACGCCCTTGCTAAACTTACTTCATCAGCGTATTCAAGGTCTGTTCCTATCGGAATACCGTGAGCAAGACGAGTAACCTTAATACCCAACGGCTTAATAAGATTACTGATATACATAGCAGTTGCTTCTCCCTCAACGTCGGGGTTAGTTGCCATAATAATTTCACTAACCTTACCTTGGTTAATGCGTTTAAGTAGTCCCGATATATTAATATCGTTGGGGCCTATACCGTCTAGTGGCGATATAGTACCATGCAAAACGTGATAAACGCCGTTAAACTCGTTAAGCTTTTCTATTGCAATAACGTCTTTGGGTTCTTTTACTACACAAATAACTTCATCTGAACGATTATTACAAACATCACAGATATCAGTTTCTGAAAAATTACCGCAAATTTTACAATAATGAACGTTTTTCTTAACGTTTATAATTGCTTCTGCAAAATTTTCTGCTTCCTCGTCGGACATATTGATAACCTTATAAGCAAACCTTTGCGCAGTTTTTGCACCAACGCCCGGAAGTTTTGAAAATTCGTTTATCAGTTTACCAATCGGCTCGATATAAACTTTCATTTTATAAACCTAATCCACCGAAAGCGCCAAGTTTTTGACTGCAAAGGTCGTCGGCTTTTTTGTAACCGTCGTTTAAAGCTGCAATCAAAAGGTCTTCTAGCATTGTAATGTCTTCGGTATCTACGGCATCGGGATTAATCTCTACGTTTTTAACAACCTTTTTAGCCGTCATTGTTACTTTTACTAAACCGCTACCCGAAACGCCTTCAACTAACGTTTCTTCTAATTCTGCTTGGGCTTTTTGCATTTCTTCTTGCATTTTTTGCGCTTGTTTCATAAGATTTTGCATTTGATTTCCGCCACCGAAACCACCAAAACCGCCTCTGTATCCTGCCATAATTCTCTCCTTGATATATTAGTCTTTTACTATTACGATATCTTCACCAAATATCTTTTTAATTTTTTCAGTTGCTTGGTCGATACCGTCTAACATTTTTTCTTTTTCAGACACTTTTACCGTTATTACGTCTGCTAATTCTGGTAAAGCTTTTTTTATTTTTTTAAAATTTTCCGTCTTTTTCAACAACTCTGCATCGTCAGTTGTTTGAACGCTTAACGTTACGTTTATACCATCGTATTCTACTTTTACCGACTGCATAAAATTCCATAACATTTCACTACCATTTATTCTTAAATTATACAACAACTTGCCTTTAACGTCTTGCGCGTCGACTATCGGTTTTTCTTCCTGATTTTGAATAGACTTTTCAGGAGTTAAAGATACAGTCGTTTCTTTTACGGGCATTTTTACGCCCGACGATAGTTTTTCTTCCAAAACTTTTATTCTTGACATTAAAGCTTCGATGTTATAATCGGAATCAGGTTTTGATGCTTTTACCGACGCTGTTTCAAATAAAATTCTCGGATGTAAAGAATATTTTAAATCATTTTCTAAAAGCGAGAAAATTTCCATCGACCTTAAAAGACGTTCCTCGCTTGCCTTATCACTAATAATTTTCAGATTGTTAAACCTAGTTTCTGGCAACCCTAAAATCTCTTTTGCGCTTTTACAAGTTTTAATAATAAGCAAGTTTCTAAGCAACCCGTTTACGTCTTTATTAAGTACGCTCATACTTTTTCCTAGCGAAGCAAGCTTGTTTACCGTTTCTAACACTTCACCTGCATTGCCGTCAATAACGCTTTCTATGAATCTTTCCAGCGTTTCTGAGTTAGTTGAACCGAGTATTTCGTTTACTTGGTTATAGGTGAGTTTACCTTCCGAATAAGACATAGCTGTATCTGCTATGCTTAACGCGTCTCTAAGACTTCCCTCGCCCGCCTTAGCAATAGCTAATACTGCTTCTTTTTCGTAATCTTTTGCTTGATTTTTATATATTTCTTCAATTTGAGTAGCTATATCTTCGGTGGGTATAAGCTTAAAATCAAATCTCATACATCTAGATAATATAGTTGCAGGAATTTTGTGAGCTTCTGTTGTAGCCAAAATAAATATCGCATGCTTTGGGGGTTCTTCTAACGTTTTAAGTAAAGCATTAAAGGCTGACGGTGATAACATGTGCACTTCGTCTATAATATAGACCTTGTAGTTACACGAAACGGGCGGATATTGTACTTTCTCTCTTAATTCCCTTATTTCGCTTACACCGTTATTCGACGCAGCGTCGATTTCTAAAATATCTATATTTGATGGGTCGGATAACGCAACACAACTTGTGCATTTACCACAAGGCGAACCGTTTATAGGTGTTAAACAGTTAATTGCTTTGGCAAAAATTTTTGCAAGCGAAGTTTTACCTGTTCCACGTGTTCCCGTAAACAAGTAAGCGTGACCAAGTCTTTGTGTTTTTATTTGATTTATCAAGGTCTTAACGATGTGGTCTTGACCAATTACACCGTCAAATCCTGTCGGACGGTATTTTCTGTATAGAGCAAGATACGACATATATCTCTCCTATAAATTAGTTGCTTTTGATATCTTTTTTCTAATGCGTTGCAAAGCGTTATCTATTGATTTAGCGCCCCTGCCTGAAATTTTTGCCATTTCATCGTAAGTATAGCCTTGCAAATAATATTTTAGTATTTGATATTCGTATTTACTTAAAATCAATGTAATTTTATTAAATAATTCTATTTCTGTTTCTTTGTCTATATATCTGATTTCGGGGTCAACCTCGATAGACGTTGCGTGGGCAGATTTATCTACGTCATAATCAGTAAAACCAGATAGTGGTATATACGAATTAAGCGGTTTGTTTTTATCACGATTATGTTTTTTTATTAGAGTTAAAATTGCCGACTTAATACACAATATCGCGTAATTTTTGAAAATTGACTTTTCATTATTAAAAGTCATTATGGCACGAAAAACACCTATCATACCTTCCTGTGATAGGTCTTCTATATCTCCACCAGACAAGTAGTACGAACGTGATATTGCAAGAACCGTTTGGCGGTATCTTTCTATTAAAATTTCAACTGCATCGGTATTACCTTTTTGCCCTAATAAGCAAAGCTGTTCGTCCGATAAAATGTTGTAATCGCTTGACATTTTACTTATCTAGTCTTTGTCTTACTGCTTCATAAACGGCAACGCCACATGCAACTGACGCGTTAAGTGAGTTAATTTTACCAAACATCGGTATAGAAATTATGCCGTCGCATTTTTCTTTTGTTAACCTTTTTACACCACTATCCTCACCGCCGATAACTAGACAAATCTTACCTTTAAGGTTAGTTTTATAGATATCACTTCCGCCTGCTTCTGCGCCGAAAACCCAAAAACCGTTCTCTTTTAAGGTGTCTATGGTAGTATTTATATTGGTTACTTTTGCAACTTTAACGTGGTTTAACGCGCCTTCTGAAACACGCATAACTGTATCGTTTACACTTGCACATCTATCTTTACCGATAATCAAACCGTCTACGCCCGCGCATTCACAAACCCTTATAATGCTTCCTAAATTGTGGGGGTCGTGAATTTCGTTTAATATTACTATAAATCCGTCTTTATCTTTTACGTCATCTAAGATTTCTTCTAGTTCAAAATATTTGTAGTTGGAAACGTATGCAATAAATCCTTGACTGCGCTTGCTTTCTGATTCTTTTTCAATTACGTATTTATCTACCACCTGAACTTTTACTTTGTTCGACCTAATTATATTAATTAAACGCTTACTTGCGTCGTCTTTTAAGTCTTTTTGTACTAAAATTTTATCAATTTCCTTGTCGGTTTTTAAAAGCTCGTATACTGCGTTTCTTCCTTCTACTTTCATACTAGTTACCACCTTCGTTTAATAAAAAATTTAATCTGTCAATCTCACCGATTACGTACAAATAGCCTATAACCGCTTCTAAACCAGTCGACGCGTTGTATTCTGCCACACTTGCATTTTTTGCACGAGTAGTTTTTTTAGCGTTTCTAGCACGTTTAAAAATGGAAAGTTCTTCGTCGTTAAAAAGCGGTAATATTTTTTTAACAAATTCTGCTTGCGAGGTTGCTTTGACAATTGAAGTTGCAAGTTTGTTTAGTTCGCCAGATTTCGCCGAAGAATTAAAAGTGAGCTTTTCTCTAACAAATAATGAATAAACAGCGTCGCCAACAAAAGCAAGAACGACAGGGTTAAGATTGCCAGCCCTAGATTTATCCATTTTCTCGCCTAAATTAAACAACCGCAAACTCTCCCTTTTATTATTAAATTATATTATATACTATTTGAAAGCAAAAAGCAATAAAAAAGAAAAAAAACAAGCCTTATTTTAAGACTTGTTTTTATGCATTTTAACTAGTGGGAAAGTTTGTCAGAAGTCTGACTTAAATAGTCTATTGCCCCCTTAAAGATAGCGTAGGCAAGGTCGTTTTGATAATCTTCGTTTATTAAAAGTGACTCATCTTCTGGGTTTGATAAAAACCCGCACTCTGCAATTATGGACGGAAATTCCGAACAATTAAGAATATAATAATCTCCCGATAGAATATTACATTCCCTTACCGCCTGTTCCATTAGGTTAAAACTAGATTGAACACAAGATGCCAAAAGCTTGCTTTGGTCTGAGTTTTTATTATAAAAAACTTGTGCTCCGCGACGTGACTGCAAAGTGTATTTATTCATATGAACGCTGATAACTAAATCTGGTTCGGCTTTATTTATAATTTCACTGCGTTTTTGCATATCTTTCTTCTTTAAGTTCTTTGTCGCGAAACCGTATAAACCAGCATCAGAGGAACGTGTTAAAACTACCGCAATTCCAGCATCAATAAAATATTTTTCTAGTTTTTTTACAACACTTAAATTCAGTTCACTTTCAGGTGTTGAAGTGTTTACCCCAGACACACCCTTATCAATTCCACCGTGACCTGCATCAAGCACTACCTTAATTCCGGTAGAGGAGGCTTCACCGATTGTCGTTTGACTTATTGCACCAAAGCATACGACAAAAGTAAAAACCGTCAATATTAACACCGAAACTATAACAATACTACTTCTCTTAATTACAATCATATTACCCCTTAAAATGTTAATAACTGCCTTAAAACAAACAAGTTATCAACAATTTATACCGTTTTTTTGATTTTCATGTTGATAACCTTTTATTATTTATACGTTTTAAATTACTGTTTTATTCTGAAAAACATGATAAAAAGCAGGCAATTTTATACCTGCCTTTAAAATTATGATTTTTAGTATTATTTTATCTTTTTAAAGTTACCGAAGGTTCGTGCCACTGGTTGCGCGAAAGCAAAAGTTTCGGGATAATTTTTTATTATAGATTCAAAATCAATAAGTTGGTGTTTATTTACTAAACATATAAGCACAGTTTTTTCTCCGTTTGAGTAAATTCCCTGTCCCTGAACTCTTGTTGCCGAGTGATGAAGCTTTTCTATTATTGCCTTTTCTAATTCCTCGGGATGGGGTGTCACTATTGTAAAATTATATGCGGATTTATATCCTTTAAGCATAGTATTGCCTATAAAACTTGAAACAAAGCAGTAAAGCATACAAAGACAAGCGGGCTTGTAGTTTAAAACACCGTTTTCGGCGTAAACAACGCACGAAACAACTGCCACGACGGCGTTTATAGAAAACATTACCCAAAAAAAGTTTAAGAAAGGTTTCTTTTTGCTTAAATATTTGGCAATTATATCCGTTCCACCCGTACATGCGTTAATTCTAAACATTACACCGTAAACTAAACCGCTTAAAATACCTGCAATTATTACGGGATAAACAGTATCTACCCCATGCGCATTGTATTGAAAATTGCTGAAATCAAGGTTCTGCAAAACTAAATAGAACGCCGAGTATACAAGACAAAATAACAATGTTTTAATCGAGAACTTACGTTCAATTAGAAAAAAAGCAAAAACACAAAGTGGTATATTTATAATAAGCGACATATAACCTACTGAAAAGTTAAGTTTATATTGTATCATTACCGCTATACCATTAATTCCAGCGGGTGCAAAACTATTAGGAGTAATAAATAATATGTAATTAAATGCAAGCAGTACTCCTAATAAAAATATCGTAAAGCATTGGATTGCGCTTACTGATTTTTCTTTCATGATGTATCCTTTAATTTTAATCAATTCTGCTTAAAGTACACAGAGTCTCCACGTGTGTTGTCTTCGTCAGAATAGCACAATTTCTCAAACTCGCTACTCTTAGAAGAAGACGATATCCCTTTAATTCCCGTTTTTTTATCAACTCTAACCTTTCTCGGACTTCTAAATTTGCGTCCGTTTAGGTCGTCCTTAAAACCAGTTTTATATACAAATGAGATTTTTTGAGGATCTTTTGCACCGTTTTCGTCAAAACCACCAACAATAACCTTTTCTACAATACTTTCAAAAACGGCTCTGTCAAATTTAGTTAAGCCTTTATTCTCTAAAAGCACTTTTTTGAATTCAGCAATACGCTTTTCGATACTCTTTCTCGACGTATCGGCTTGTTGCAGTTCTTCAAGTTGGAGTTTTAACTCTTCTATTTTAGCACATAATTCCAAGTTTTTCAACTCATATTCGTCCTTTGTGATAGATTCATCTAATCGCAAATCTAAAAGTTTATCTTTGCGTGCTAAAACGTCTCTAATTTCTCGATTAACTTTTTCTATTTCCTTAACAACACTATCGTCAGAAAGTTCGGCAGTAACCTTTGCCAAAAAGTCATTAAGAATTGATTCATTGTCTTGCATCAATCTTTGATATGATTCAACAAATGCCCTTTCTATCAACTTTTCATCTACACCTTTACTATCGGGGCAAAACTTTCTTCCACCCTTTGTTGCCGTCACGCATTGCCATACTGATTTTTGATGAGGCGTTCCACTATGCCAACTTCTTCTTGAAAGAGTTTCACCGCAAAACCCACACTTAATCATACAACTAAACGAATATTTTCTTGTAAAAGGCTCTCTCTTTGCTCCGTCAGGCGAAAGTCTTGGTCTTGAACGACGCTTTAATATTTCCTGTGCCATTTGCCAATCCTCTACTGAAATAATGGGTTCATGATGTTCAGACAAATAAAATTTATCCG
>JAZRGZ010000028.1:0-3256 GCA_045644505.1 Christensenellaceae bacterium
GCATAAGACACAAATCATGTTTGTTGCCTTATCGGGAATTGCGTTGGGTACTAGTTGGATATTTTTATTTGAAGCATACGACGAAATCGGTGTTAGCCTTGCCTCTCTCGCTTACTATTGCGGTCCAATTATTGTGGTGATACTTTCTCCGTTATTATTCCGAGAAAAGCTAACAAAGATTAAGATTTGTAGTTTTCTTGTGGTGTTTGTTGGTATCTTTCTCGTTAATGGGACGGCGTTTAAGAACGGTGTAAGTGTTTGGGGAATTTCCTGTGGTTTACTCTCGGCTGTCGGCTATTCGCTGATGGTGATATTTAATAAGAAGGCGAAGGACATCACGGGGCTTGAAAACCCTATGATCCAACTTCTTGCTGCCTTTTTGACGGTAGCAGTATTCGTCGGAATTAAACAGGGCTATCGTATTGAAATTGATACGCAAAGTATTATTCCTATTCTTGTGCTAGGGATTCTTAATACAGCAATAGGGTGTTATTTTTATTTTTCTTCAATTGGGAAATTGCCAGTGCAAACAGTTGCTATATGTGGATATCTCGAACCTTTGTCGGCGGTAGTGTTCTCAGTTATCTTCTTGAAAGAAATAATGTTACCGATACAAGTCGTCGGTGCGGTTCTTATAATCGGTGGAGCGATGCTTGGTGAATTAAAAAAAAGCAATTTTATTCGCCAAAATAACACCAAAACACTATAAAATTATATAATTCACCTAATAATTAAAAAAGGCTAACAAAATTTTTGTTAGCCTTTTAGATTAGTATTTTTAGGTATAAGGGAAAAGGTTATTCAAACATTTTTACAATGTCTTCTTTTTCTCTAAATCCAACTGAGGTTTTTACTACTTCGCCGTTCTTGAACAACATCAGCGTAGGAATGCTTTGTATACCGAACTCGTTAGAAAGTTCAACGTTGTCGTCAACGTTAACTTTTGCAACTTTAATTTTGCCCGCGTATTCGGTTGCTATTTCGGATAAAATGGGGGCTAGCATTTTACAAGGACCACACCAAGTTGCCCAAAAATCGACTAGAACGGGTAGGTCGCTCATTACTACTTCATCGTAAAAATTATCGTTATTTATTATAATTTCGCTCATACTTTCTCTCCTTATTTTGATTTATAATAAAGCATACAATGGCAATAGCCTTCAAAATTTTTATCATTAATTTGCTGTTTGAATTCCGTACACATACATTTGGTATCTTCGGTGCGTTCACGTTTACACGGACAGTATCCGCCCGTTTGTTTTAAGCCTTCTTGTATTGATTTTACTACTTCTTCGTTTTTGTTAAAAGTGATTTTCATATTAATAGTTTAACACAATTTAACTAAAAATAAAAGCGGTTTAGAAAAAATTTTATTTTTTTAGGTAGAATAATTGTAATAAAAATGTTAATAGTAAAATTTATAAAAGTCTTGACTTGAAGCGTAGAATATTATATTATAAATATAAAATAAAAATATAAGAATGGGGTAATTGTGATTTACAACATACTTGATTTTGGCGCGATTGCCGACGCAAAAACACTTATAACAAAAAGTTTTCAAAGTGCGGTAGACGCGTGTGCAGCTAACGGAGGAGGCACTGTTTACGTGCCAAGCGGTAAATATCTTTGCGGAAGTATCGTATTAAAAGATAACGTTCACGTATACGTAGAAAGTGGTGCAATTTTGTATGGTGCAGAAGTTAAAGACTTTGATAAAGACGAAGTAAGAGATTATAAGTTTTATCAAGACCTTTCACACAGCACTTTTAACGTTTCTATGTTTAGGGCGGACAATGCTAAAAATATTACTGTTTCGGGTTACGGTACAATAGATATGCGCGCAATTTGGGACGTAAACGACGAACGTGGTCAAGGCGACCCAAACCTAGCAGGTAGGGCGGGGAAAATTTTTGCAATAAGAGAATGTGCAAACGTTACAATAAAAGATTTAACCTTACTTAATGCTACTGATTTAGCCGTATATTTGGCTGGTTGCGAAAACGTTAGAATAAGCGGTTTAACTTTAAGCGTTCATATAGACGGAATAAGTCCCGACTGCTGTAAAAACGTGATGATATCTGACTGTAACGTAGTAACTGGCGACGATGCTATTGTTTTAAAGAGTTCTTATACTCTGAATAGGCTTGTAGATAGTGAAAACATTACGATATCAAATTGTGTAATTTCAAGTAGAAGTAACGGTATAAAGGTTGGTACCGAAACCAACGGCGGTTTAAGAAACCTAGTAATTAGTAATTGTACATTACAAAACGTTCGTGGGTCAGGTTTGGCGCTTGAAATGTGCGACGGTGGTGTAATGGACGGCGTATGTGTTTCAAATATCGCGATGAAAAACGTTCATACACCGCTGTTTATGATGGTTGCGCCTAGAAATCGTGGTCCCGAAGGGACAAAGGACGGTAAAATACGTAACGTTACAATTTCTAATGTGATTGCGACCGGACCTTACGTGCCGTATAAAACCGTTCATAACAGTTACCTTGCAAAACGCCTTGGCGACGAAATACAAGAGCCGTGGCGTCCGGGTGTGGTTAATACGGGTGGATTAGACCCCGAAATTTTCCCATGGCAAGTTATACCTAACTTCACTGGTTTACCTAATAACCCCATAGAAAACCTTACTCTAAGAGATATAAGGCTAGAACTTCGCGGTGGTGCTAAAAAGGGTGACTGGATAGAAGAGGTTCCAGAATTTAGAGACGGAGATTATCCCGAAGCAAATACTTATTGCAGAATTTGGGAAGACGACGGCTCGCCATTAGGAAAAATTACTTATAAAGCCATGCCTGCAAAAGGTATATATTTTAGACACGTAAAAGGGTTAAGCTTAAATAACGTTCAAATAGCAACTGAACTCTTAGACGAAAGAGAAGATTTAGTTTTTGAAGACGTGGACTTCGCTGAATAAAGTAACAAAAAAGGTAAATAGATGAAAAAGCTCGCAATTTTGCTATTAAGTTTATTTTGCTTGTTATGTATAGGTGGATGTAACGACTCTGGCACTGCAAATAAGTACTATATAACTTTCAAGCAAAACGGTCAACAAGATATCGTTAGAGAAGTGTTGGAGGGCGAAAGCCTTACTGATATTCCTACGCCTGCGCCGAAAACGGGTTATATAGTTACTTGGGACGTTGAAGATTTTACTAATATTACCGAAGATATGACTGTAAACGCCGTGGAAACCATAAAGACTTACACCGTTCATTATAACGCTAATGGAGGCGAGGTGATT
>JAZRGZ010000029.1:0-12000 GCA_045644505.1 Christensenellaceae bacterium
TGATTATGTGTGACATAATATAAAAATAAAAGCGATAAGTCGCAAAAAATAAAGGTTGGTGTACATTATGGATAAAGTTATTCCCGTAGTTGTTATCAAAGACGTAAACGATACAGTTCCGACTTTGAAAGCATTAAAAGAAGGCGGTGTAAATTGCGCCGAAATTACTTTTAGAACTGCTTGTGCAGCGGAAGCAATTGCTCTTGGCGTAAAAGAGTTTCCCGATATGAATATCGGCGCAGGTACGATTATAAATCTTCAACAAGCAAAAAAAGCGATAGAGAGCGGTGCAAAATTTTTGGTTTCACCCGGTTTATCAGTTTCAGTTGCTAAATATGCAAAGAAAAAAGGTATACCTTATTACCCCGGTTGTGTAACTCCTACGGAAATAATGCAAGCTTTACAACTTGGTATTGACGTTATTAAATTCTTCCCGGCAAACGTGTACGGTGGATTAAAAGCATTAAAGGCGTTATCTGGACCTTTCCCGCAAGTTAGGTTTATTCCCACTGGTGGTGTAGACGCTAGCAATTTGGCAGAATTTTTAGCTTTTGAAAAAATTTATGCTGTTGGTGGCAGTTGGATGATGAAAGGCGATATTGTAGAAAACTGCAAACAAATTTGTGAAATTGTAAAATAAATACATATAATAATAGGAGAAATTTATGAAAAAAGTCGTTACTTTTGGCGAACTAATGTTAAGACTTGCTCCCGAAAATTATCTAAGATTTGTTCAGAGCAAAAAATTTGAATCTACTTTTGGTGGTGCAGAGGCAAACGTTGCAGTATCTCTTGCAAATTACGGTATTGACGTTGCATTTGTTTCTAAACTTCCTGACCACGAAATTGGTCAAATGGCTGTTAATTCTTTAAGAGAGTTCGGTGTTGATACTTCTAAAATTGTACGTGGCGGAGATAGAGTAGGAATTTATTACTGTGAAAAAGGTGCAAGCCAAAGACCCAGTAAAGTTATTTATGATAGAGCGAATAGTTCTATTGCAACGGCAAATGCTGACGATTTTGATTGGGATAAGATTTTCGACGGTGTTTCATGGTTCCACTTTACAGGAATTACTCCCGCTTTATCAGACGAAGTTGCTTCGATAACTTTGACAGCATTGAAAAAGGCAAAAGAAAAGAACATTATGGTTTCTTGCGACCTTAATTTCCGTAAAAAGTTATGGAGTAAAGAAAAAGCAGGTAAAGTTATGGGTGAACTTTGCAACTATATTGATTACTGTATCGCTAACGAAGAAGATGCAAAAGATGTTTTTGGTATTGAAGCTGATAACACCGATATCTATGGTGGTAAGCTTGACAGAGAGGGTTATATTTCAGTTGCTAAAAAACTTACCGACCGTTTTGGTTTTAAAGGTGTGGCAATTACTTTGCGTGAAAGTCTTTCTGCTAACGATAACAACTGGTCTGGTATGCTATATACCAACGGACAGGCATATTTCTCTAAGAAATACGCCATGCACATCGTTGACCGCGTCGGCGGTGGCGATTCCTTTGGCGGTGGCTTGATTTATTCGCTTGTCAACGGATATGATGCTCAAAAATCCATTGAATTCGCTATCGCTGCATCTTGCTTAAAACATAGTATTGAAGGCGATTACAACATGGTATCTGTAAAAGAAGTAGAAACTCTTGCAGGTGGCGACGCTTCCGGTAGGGTTCAAAGATAATTAATTACAAAAAAACAAAAAACGGGGATTTTAACCCCGTTTTTTGTTTGTGTTTTAAATTAGCAATGTGATATTATATATTATATAAAATATGGAGCTTTCGTATGTCGTTGGATTATTTATTTTTGGGATTATACGCGTTGGGTATGGTTGCCATTGCCATTTATACAAAAAATCGCTCTAAATCAGTTGACGATTTTCTCTTTGCAGGTTCTACTGGTTTAAATGGATGGATGAGTGCGTTTGCCTACGGAACTACCTATTTTTCTGCTGTAATTTTTATAGGGTACGCGGGTAATTTTGGTAAATTATACGGTCTTGCTTCCGTTTGGATAGGCATAGGTAATGCTATAATTGGTTCGTTAGTTGCTTGGAAATTACTGGCAAAACGTACTAAAAACATGACTCAAAGACTGTCTGCCAAAACTATGCCTGAGTTTTTTGAAAAAAGATATGGCAGTAAATCTATAAAGTTTTTTTCAGCTATAATTATTTTCATTTTTTTGATTCCTTATTCCGCCTCCGTTTATAACGGACTTTCAAGCTTGTTTGAAATTGTTTTCGGTATTGAAGGCTGGATAATTATGGTAGCACTTGCAATACTTACCGCTTTATATCTTTTTTTTGGCGGTTATTTTGCGACGGCATTATCTGATTTTGTTCAAGGAATTATTATGATTGTCGGTGTTGTTTTGATGGTCATAAGTTTTATGAACAGAGTTAATTGGGACATTTCAACACTTGTTCTAGACGTAAATAAAACATGGTTTACTTTTAATAGTACCAGCAAAGGAATTTACGGTAGTACTGTTTCTTTAATATCACTAATTTTACTTACTTCTTTGGGTGTTTACGGGTTACCTCAAACAGTACATAAGTATTATGCGATAAGAGATAAAAAAGCAATAAATCAAGGAATGATAGTTAGTACTTTATTTGCTTTGATTATAGGTTTTTCGGCATATTTTGTAGGTTCTTTGTCAGGATTGTTTAGCGATGCCGAAGTTTCAAAAGAAGTGTCGGATAATATTATACCTCAAATGATAAAACTAGTTATTCCGGTTGGTTTAGTTGGCGTTATCGCGGTACTAATTTTATCAGCAAGTATGTCTACGTTATCTTCTGTATCTTTGACAAGTGCATCAGTTATAGCAATTGACGTCTATAAAGGAAAAATTAATAAAGAAGCCTCTGATAAAAAAGTAAACGTCTTAATGAGAGTTTCTTGCCTTGTATTTGTAGCAATATCCTTAACCCTAGCAATCTTAAACGAAGAATTCGGTTTCACAGCAATTGCTTATATGATGGGGTTGTCATGGGGAACGCTTACGGGATGTTTCTTCGGTCCTTTCGTAATTGGCTTAATGTGGAAGAAGGTAACGGAACCTGCCGTTTGGTCGTCGTTTATCGGTTCTCTTGTTTTAACTGTTGGTTTAATTGTGTTCTTTGGATACGATAAAATGGGTTATGCTTGTTCGATAGGAACAGCAATAAAAACCGGTATTGGTTGCTCACCCTTAATAGGTGTAATTTGTATGTTATATTCTATAATTGTAACTGTCATTGTAAGTTTATTAACTAAAAAACCCGACGATACGATTTTATTTAACGCTTTTGATAAGAAAATTGAAAACGAAATTATTTAGCACTTAAAGGATGAAAAAATGATTTGGTCAAACGTTGAAACACTACCGCGTAGTGAAATAGAAAAAATTCAATTAGAAAGGCTAATTGAGACGGTTAATAGGGTTTACGAAAAGGTTCCGTATTATCGTGATAAAATGGATAGGGCTGGCGTTAAGCCGGAAGATATTAAATCTTTGAAAGATTTATCAAAACTTCCTTTTGTAACAAAAGAGGATATGAGAAACACTTATCCTTTCGGTTTGTTCGCAGTTCCCAAAAATCAGCTTGTAAGAATTCACGCGTCAAGCGGTACAACTGGTAAACCCACTGTTGTAGGATACACTAAAAACGACCTTGAAATGTGGACTGAATGTGTTTCTAGAATAGCGTGTATGGGTGGAGCAACTAGTGACGACGTTGCACAAATTTGTTTTGGCTACGGTATGTTTACTGGTGCATTAGGTCTTCATTATGGTTTAGAAAATATCGGTGCGACAATAGTTCCGTCTTCTACTGGCAATTCAGAAAAACAGATAATGTACATGAAAGACTTTGGTACAACACTTTTAGTCGCTACTCCTTCTTATGCGCTTAGGCTTGCCGAAGTTGCAAGAGAAATGGGGTTGGAGCCAGCAAAAGACCTCAACGTTAAAATAGGCTTAGTCGGTAGCGAACTTCTTACCGATGCCATGCGCGAAGAAATGCATAAATACTGGGGTAAAGATATGCTTGTAACATCTAACTACGGTATGAGTGAATTGGTAGGTCCCGGTGTGTCTGGTGAGTGTCAATATCTTTGCGGTATGCATATTAACGAAGACTTTTTTATTCCTGAAATTATTAACCCCGAAACAGGCGAAGTTTTACCCGCGGGTGAGAAAGGCGAGTTGGTTATAACTTGTATTAAAAAGGAGGGCATTCCACTTCTCAGATATAGAACAAAAGATATCACAAGACTCTACTATGAAAAATGCGAGTGTGGAAGAACTTTCTGTCGTATGGAAAACTTATCGGGTAGAAGCGACGATATGTTAAAAATACGTGGTGTAAACGTATTCCCGAGCCAAATAGAAGAAGTTATTTTATCATTTAACGAATTAGGACCTCATTATGAAATTATCGTAGAGCGCGAAGGTTACTCTGACAAACTTTCAATTAGAGTAGAACTTGCAACGAGTACCGATTCGTTTAAGGTGCTAGATACACTTTCAAAAAACGTTAAAAGTAAATTAAAAATTATGCTAGGTGTTGATGCAAAAGTAATCTTAGAATCGCCTAACACTTTGCAAAGATTTGAAGGCAAGGCTAAACGCATAAGAGATTTGAGGAGCAAATAGTATGGAAAAAATTATAATGTTAGGTAATCAAGCAATTGCACGCGGTGCATATGAAGCCGGCGTAAAGGTTTCAAGTGCATATCCGGGTACTCCCAGTACTGAAATTAGTGAATTTTTATCTAAATACGACGAGGTTTATACCGAATGGGCGCCTAACGAAAAGGTGGCAGTGGAAGTTGCTATCGGCGCTTCATTTTCGGGTGTCAGGAATCTTTCTTGTATGAAACACGTTGGATTAAACGTAGCAAGCGACCCCTTATATACCTTTTCATATACTGGTGTAAACGGTGGTTCAGTAATCGTTGTTGCAGACGACCCTGGTCTTGCAAGTTCACAAAACGAACAAGACACAAGAGTTATTGCTAGAAGCGCACACATTCCGCTTTTAGAGCCTTCTGACAGTCAAGAAGCAAAAGATTTTGTTAAGTTTGCATATCAATTATCTGAAAAATACGACACCCCTGTAATTTTACGAACAACTACTAAACTCTCTCATTCGCAAAGCGTTGTAGAATTGTGTGATAGAGTAGAAGTGGAAGATAAAAAGTATGAGAGAAACGTTAAAAAGTACGTTATGATGCCTGCGTCTGCTATTGGTAGACATTTAGTCGTTGAAGATAGAGAAAATCGTCTAGCGAAAGACGGTTGTGATTTTACTATAAATAAAATGGAACTCAACGATACTAAAATAGGCTTCATTACCTCTGGCATACCTTATCAATACGTTAAGGAAGCTTTTCCTAATGCAAGCGTATTAAAACTCGGTTTAATTAACCCACTACCTAAAAATCTTATTTTAGATTTTGTTAAAAAAGTTGAAAAAGTTTACGTTATTGAAGAACTTGAACCCGTTATAGAAGAGCAAATAAAATCTTGGGGCGTCGACGTTATCGGTAAAGAAATTTTCACTAAGCAAGGCGAATACAGTTCTAATATGCTTAGAAATGCTATTAAAGGAGAAAATTGCACGGTTTTTGAAAAGAACGTTGTTCCTAATCGTCCTCCTATATTATGTCCCGGTTGTCCTCACCGTAGCGTTTTCTCGGTATTAAACAAACTGAAAATTCACGCGTCAGGCGATATAGGTTGTTATACTCTTGGTGCAGTAGCGCCTTTAAGCGTGATTGATACGACAGTTTGTATGGGCGCAAGTATTTCAATGCTACACGGCATGGAAAAAGCCAAAGGAAAAGACTATATTAAAAATTGGGTAGCGGTAATCGGCGATTCAACTTTTTTACATACTGGCGTAAATTCTTTAATTAATATGGTTTATAATAAGTCTACCGCAACCGTTATGATTTTAGATAACCGTACTACCGGCATGACAGGTCACCAAGAACACGCTGCAACAGGTAAAACCCTAAAAGGCGAAGATACCTACTCAATAAATTTGGCAGATTTATGTAAATCAATAGGTGTTCCTAACGTCATTACCGTTGACGCTTTCGACGTTTTAAGTTTAGAAACTATTATAAAAGAAAGTGTTTTAAGCGATGAATTAACGGTTATTATTGCAAAAGCGCCTTGCGCTCTACTTAAAAATCAAAAATTCCCATATAAATGTGTTGCAAACTCAGAGAAATGCAAAAAATGCGGTATGTGCTTAAAAATTGGTTGTCCCGCAATCAATAAGAACCAAGACGGCACTATTTCGATTGACGAAAGTATGTGTAATGGTTGTGGTTTGTGTATGAATTACTGCAAATTTAATGCAATAGAAAAGGTGGAAAAGTAAGATGAAAGAATTAAACGTAATGGTCGTAGGCGTTGGCGGTCAAGGAACGCTTTTGACGAGTAGAATAATAGGTAAAACAGCATTAAAAAACGGCTTCGACGTAAAACTGTCAGAAGTTCACGGTATGGCACAGCGTGGCGGTAGCGTCGTTACTTTCGTAAAAATAGCTGAAAAAGTATACGAGCCTGTCGTGGAAGAAGGTAGTGCTGATATCTTAATTTGTTTTGAGAAATTAGAAGCGTCTAGATATGCTCACTTCTTAAAAAAAGACGGTAAAATTATTGTAAACGACTGTAAAATAAATCCTATGACTGTTGTAACAGGACAAGCTGAATATCCAGAAAATATTATAGAAAACCTCAAATTAAAACATCCTGTTTACGTAATTGACGGTGTAAAAATAGCAAAAGATTTAGGAAATAGTAAAGTTCTTAACTCAGTGGTTTTAGGGTTATCTGCAAAGCATATCGGTTTTGATAAAAACGATTGGCTAGAAATCGTTAAACAAACGGTACCCCCAAAAACTATTGAATTAAACGAAAAAGCATTTATTGCTGGCTTTAACGCTTAATAAATTAGAGGTAAGGACTATGATTTGGAATCAAACAAAAGAGTGTATGAGTAGAGACGAAATGACAAATCTTCAATCAAAAAGACTTGTTAAACTAGTTGATTACGTGTACCACAACGTAGAGTTTTATCGCAAAAAAATGCAACAAGTCGGGCTTTTACCTTGCGATATTAAAAGTATAGAAGATTTAAATAAATTACCCTTTACAACAAAAGACGATTTAAGAGATAATTATCCTTTTGGACTTTTTGCGGTGCCTCAATCGGAAATTGTAAGAATTCACGCGTCAAGTGGTACGACTGGCAAGGCAACAGTTGTTGGATATACAAGACAAGACCTTGATATTTGGGCTGAGTGTGTTGCAAGATGTTTTTCTATGGCAGGTGTCGGAAAGCATGACGTCGTGCAAGTTGCGTACGGTTACGGTTTATTTACAGGTGGTTTAGGTGCGCACTCAGGCGCTGAAAAAATAGGTGCTATGGTTGTTCCTATGAGTACGGGTAACTCAAAAAAACTTACGACTATGATGGTTGACTTTGGCGCAACTGCGATTGCTTGCACGCCTTCTTATTTATTACATATTTCTGAGGTTTTACGCGACGATGGTCTACTTGATAGGATTAAGCTTAAAAATGCTATTTGCGGTGCAGAACCTTGGACTGATAAAATGCGTAAGGATATTGAAGAAAGGCTTAATATTAAAGCTTACGATATTTACGGTCTTAGTGAAGTTATGGGTCCAGGTGTTGCGTGCGACTGCGAATACCATAACGGCTTACATGTTTGTGAAGACCATTTCTATCCGGAAATTATAGACGCTAAGACTTTGCAAACTGTTGCTAACGGCGAAACGGGTGAGTTGGTGTTCACGACTTTAACAAAACAAGGTTTACCGCTGATTCGTTATAGAACCAAAGATTTAACGAGTTTGACACAAGAAGTTTGTGAGTGCGGTCGTACAAGCGCAAGAATTTCTAAGTTTAAGGGTAGAAGCGACGATATGTTAATTATTCGTGGTGTAAACGTATTCCCAAGTCAAGTCGAAGCAGCGCTTATTAACGTGGAAGAAGTAACTCCCCACTATATGATTGTTGTTGACAGGGTTAATAATCTTGACACCTTGGAAATTCAAGTAGAAGTTGACGTTAAATATTACACTGACGAAATTAGGGGAATTGAAAAATTAACTAAAAAGATTTCTCACGTTATACAACAAGCATTAGGTTTAAGTGCAAAAATTACTCTGGTAGGGCCTAACACGTTAACACGTAGCGAAGGTAAAGCAGTTCACGTTATAGACAAACGTAAACTTTATTAATAAAAATAAGGGAGAGTTATTATGTTAGCAAAACAAGTTTCAGTTTTTATTGAAAACAGACAAGGAAGATTAGGGGAAGTATTGAAAGTATTAAAAGAAAATAACGTAAATATTTTGTCTTTAAGTCTTGCTGATACAACCGAATATGGGTTATTAAGACTTATTTTAAACAACCCGGAACTTGCAAAAGAAAAACTTACAGAACAAGGATTTTCTACCTTACTTACAGAGATTTTAGTAATCGAAATCTCGCATAAATCGGGAAGTTTGCAAGACTTTTTAACAATACTTTCAAATAATGATATCAATATAGAATATATGTACGGTCTATCTATCGACGGCGACAAAGCTTCGGTAGTACTAAAAGCTTCCGAACTAGAAAAAGCTAGCAAAATTTTATCCGATAATGGCGCTAAAATTTTAACTTGCGAAGAAATATTACAAATAAAATAAGGTGAAATAATGAATTATAACCAAAAGTCGTATGATTTGGGCAGTAAGCGTTCGGTGATAAGAGAGATTTTTGAATACGGTAAAAAACGTTCAGAAGAGGTTGGCGCTGAAAATGTTTTTGATTTCAGTCTGGGTAATCCTAGTGTCAATCCCCCAAAAGAGATTACTGAAACCATTATATCTTTATTAAATAACGAAAACGCAACATTATTGCACGGATATACGTCCGCACAAGGTGACTTAAATACTAGAAAGACAATCGCTAATAAGATTAACCGTGATTTCCGATTAAATTTAACGGAAAATAATATTTACGTTACTTGTGGAGCTGCTGCGTCTTTGTCAATTTCCTTAAAAGCAGTTTTAAACGACGGGGAAGAATGTGTAGTTTTTGCTCCTTTCTTTACAGAATATAGGGTCTTTGTTGAAAACGCTGGCGGTAAGCTTATTGTTTCTAAACCTTTGGACGACTCTTTGCAGATAGACGTTAAGGATTTGGAAGATAAAATAACCGATAAAACAAAGGCAGTTATAATAAACTCGCCAAATAACCCGAGCGGTGTTGTTTACACTGAGCAAACCATAAAAGCTGTTTGTGATGTCTTAAAGAAAAAATCTAACGAGTTTAAAAAACCTATCTATTTAATTACAGATGAACCATATCGTGAACTTGTTTATAACGACGTCGACGTTCCGTATCTAATGAATTATTACGATAATACTATCGTTTGTTATTCTTATTCTAAGTCGTTATCTTTACCGGGTGAAAGAATAGGTTACATCGCTGTAAATCCACAAATGCAAGATAGTTTAAACGTTTATCTTGCAGTTTGCGGTGCTGGTAGGAGTTTAGGTTACGTTTGTGCCCCCAGTTTGTTTCAACAGGTTATAGCACGCTGTATTGATGCTAAGGTAAATGTAAACGTCTATAAAGAGAACCGAGATATTATTTACAATAGGTTGACTGAACTTGGTTTTGCTTGTGTTAAACCCGACGGTGCTTTCTACCTGTTTATCAAATCGCCAGACAAAGATGCTTACAGTTTTTATGAAAAAGCAAAAGAATTTGATATTTTGCTCGTTCCATGCGATGATTTCGGTGTAGAGGGTTACGTAAGGCTTGCTTATTGCGTTTCAAAAGAAAAAATTATAAACTCTTTACCTCTATTTGAAAAATTATCAAAATTTTATTTTAATTAAATATAAGCATTAAAAAATGGTAATGAAAGTTCATTACCATTTTTTATTTATTAAACTGAATTTTTGTCAAATTTATTTTGCAGTTAGTTCGTATAAATTTTTTTTATATTCTTCCATAGACGTTTTTATGATTTTAATAGCCTCGTCACGGTCTGCTTCTACGTCAACGCTAGTGTTTTTGTTTTCTAGCTGTTTATATACTTGGAAGAAATGTCGCATTTCATCAAAAACGTGTTTTGGCAAATCGTGTATGCTTTTATATGTATTATAGTTAGGGTCAGCAAAGGGTATTGCAATAATTTTTTCATCTTTTAACCCTGAATCGTTCATAACTATAACCCCAATAGGGTAACATTTAACCAAACTCATAGGCACAAGACTTTCCGAGCACAATATTAGTACGTCTAACGGGTCGTGGTCAGACGCTAAGGTGTGGGGAATAAAACCGTAATTCGCGGGATAATGAGTAGAAGTATATAAAATTCGGTCTAGTATTAAAAGTCCCGTTCTTTTATCCATTTCATACTTCTGTTTTGACCCCTTGCTAATTTCAATATATGCAATAAATTCATCAGGAGTAATTCTGTTACTTTCTATATCGTGCCAAATATTCATTTTCTTCTCCATTATAGGTTGATTTGACGATATTTTAACACAAAAAAAAAGTTTAATCAAGTGGTTTTGCGGTGTTACCTATAAAAGTTGTTATTTTATTTAGTTTTTATTATTGCAAATAAATATTAAGTTTGATATAATATTTAAGTGGAAAAAATATATTATGCTTTCATTAATTTAGATAATAATATTTTCAATTATAAAGGTTTTTGTACCGAAAGAATAGATTACATAAATACTATATCTGATAAAAAGCGCAAAAATCAAAGCTATTTCGTTTGGAAATTGTTAATTTACGTACTAAATCAACTAAATTTACCTTATTCTTTACAGTTTTTTTGTGACAAGGGAAGATGGTTTATAAAAGATTTTCCTATCTGTTTTGGTTTGTCCCATTCAGATAACGTCGTTGCGGTTATGGTTAGCGATAAGACTTGCTGTGTAGACGTTGAAAAATTGTCAAATAAAGCGCTAAAATTAGAAAAAAGGTTTATAAGTAATAAAAATATTCAAATACATTTTGATGCGTTAAGTGAATATGAAAAAATTAAACTATTAACGATAAAATGGTGCCAGGAAGAATGTAAATATAAGTCTAACTCGTTAAATTTCAACGTTAATACTGTTTTGATTAAAGATAAAAACGGAAAAGAATTTGTTTTGGCTAGTGCCTCGGATTTCTTTCCGATAGAAATACCGTTAAATCATATTATATAAGGAGAAAACATGTCAACAAATTGTACTCACGATTGTTCTACTTGTTCTGAAAAGTGTTCTAATAAAATACCAAAAGAACAACAAAACGAATTTTCTAACATCAAAAAAGTTATAGGTGTTGTTTCTGGTAAAGGTGGGGTTGGAAAATCCTTGGTTTCTTCAATGCTTGCCGTTGCTAAGGTTAGACAAGCCAATGACGTAGCTGTCCTTGACGCTGATATTACAGGACCATCCATTCCTAAAATTTTTGGCGTTAAAGAGAAAACTAACTCAAAAGACGGTAAATATTTAATTCCTGCTATTACTAGCAATGGTATTAAACTAATGTCTATTAACCTTCTATTAGAAGAAGATACTGACCCGGTAGTTTGGCGCGGTCCCGTCATCGGTGGTATGGTTAAACAGTTTTTTACTGACGTTTTGTGGGGAGACGTAGACTATATGTTCGTTGACATGCCTCCCGGAACGGGCGACGTACCTTTGACGGTATTTCAATCGTTACCGATAGACGGTATAATTATCGTAACTTCACCGCAAGATTTGGTTTCTATGATAGTTGGTAAAGCTGTAAAGATGGCAAATTTAATGCGTATACCAGTTCTTGGCATCGTTAAAAATATGTCTTATTTAGAATGCCCTACGTGTAAAGAAAAAATCAGCATATTTGGTGATAGCAAAGTTGCCGCAGTTGCCAATGAATACGGTATAAAAAAAATTGCAAGACTTCCTATTAATCC
>JAZRGZ010000030.1:0-8090 GCA_045644505.1 Christensenellaceae bacterium
TGTTATAAACGTTAAGATATTTTCTAAATTATAAGATATAAATGCTTATTTTGTATAATTTAATCGACATTTTTGTTAATTAAGAATAAAAATTATAAAATTTGCTTGATTTTGAATTTTATTTTTGATAAAATCAAAGCATTATGAGTGAAATTAGACAAAATATTGCTGAGAATTTATATCGCCTAAGATTAGAAAGCAAACTAACGCAATCTGAGTTAGCGCAAAAATTAAACTACACCGATAAGTCTGTTTCTAAATGGGAAAACGGCGACGCAACTCCACCTATTGACACGTTAAAAGAGCTAGCTGATTTATACGGTGTATCAATTGATTATCTTACTTCAAAAGACCCTCACGATAACTTAGATAAAATCTACAACTCCAAAGAAAATAATACAAATAAAATTATAATTACTATTTTAGCAGTTTCAATAGTATGGCTTATCGCAACCGTTTGCTACGTTTACAGTTATATTCTAGCTGACCTTTCCTTGTGGAAAGTATTTATATACGCTGTACCTGTTTCTTTAATTGTACTGCTGATTTTTAACGGCATTTGGGGAAAGAGGAAATACATTTTTATAATTTGTTCGCTTTTAATTTGGTCGATACTTGCTTCTATTTATATACTTTTTATCAACGAAGCGCCTTGGGCAATTTTCTTTATTGGAATCCCCCTGCAAGTAGGCACAATTCTTTGGGCTAATTTAAAGCCTAACAGAAAAGTACATTAAAAAAACCCCGTAAGGGGTTTATTTTTTTGTAGCTACCAGCCTATATATTTTCATTGATTGCGAGGTAAACTTTTCTTCGTATTCTGTTTTAACGTTTAATTGGTCAAATGGCAAATCTTTACTTGTATCTTCAACTATAAAACCTGCTTTTTTAAAATTTTCAAAAGAATAATCGAAGAAATTTTTATCGTCAGTCTTTTGTACAATTTTCCCACCCTTAACTAAAAAATCGTAATAGTTTTTAACGTTTCTTTCGTTTGTTAGACGTCTACACTCATAACTTTTTTGTGGAAAAGGTGGTGAAAAATTTAAATATATTGTTTCAATACTTTCTGATTTTATATATCTAGGTAAATACTCAGCGCCCGTATTCATAAAGACAACGTTTTTTATTTGAATATCTTTTGCTTTTTCCATCGCCATAACGATTATATTTTGAATCATTTCTACGGCAATATAATTTTTATCCTTGTTATTTTGGGCAGTCTTTAATATAAATCCCCCCTTACCACAACCTATTTCAAGGTTAACAGCATTTGAGTTACCAAAAATATCAAAATAATTAACGTATTCTTTGGTTTGATTAGCTATATTAACGTTGACAATGGACCTGTCTGTTTTTACTAGGTAGTCTTTACACGCTTCTATTCTTTCTTCAAGATGTTTTTTTCTTCTCATTCTCATAAGCAATTTCCTATGTAAAAATACGTGGCAACCATAGTTGCCACGTATTTGGTCGGAGTAGCGAGACTTGAACTCACGGCCTCTTGCCCCCCAGACAAGCGCGCTACCAACTGCGCCATACCCCGATATTATTTTTATTGGTTATTTGTAAAACAAAAAATTATTTTCGTTTGCGTGATTTATTTTATCACAACTTAAATTTATTTGCAACTTATTTTAAGCGAAATTTTACAAATTTTATAAAGATTTGAGCGTAGCATTTGCTACGCTCAAATTATAGTAATATTTTATTTTTTACCAAATAATTTTCTCATAAATAACGGAAGTTCTTTACCCTTTTCTTTTACAGGCTCATTGACCACTTGTGACTCTTCGGGAATAGGTTCAGGTTTAACTTCTTCTATAACCGGTTCAGGCTTTATTTCTTCTTGCTTTTCTATGGCTCTAAGCAACGGCGGAATTGAAGATTCTTCTGCTGTGCTTATTCCTATTGCAGGTTTAACAGTTACAGTTTCCTCCTCCATTTCAACAGTTTTAGGAGAAAAACCGGTAGCAATAATGGTTATCTTAATTTCTTCATTAAGAGATTCATCGATAGTTTGTCCAAATATTATATTTGCGTTTACATCAATTATACCCTGAACTAATTGTGCTGCTTCGGTAATTTCAGATAACGTGATATCTCTGCCACCTGAAACGTTTAATATTACCGATTTAGCTCCTTCAATGGTAGTTTCAAGTAAAGGACTTGAAACTGCCTGACGAACAGCTTCTATAACTCTATTTTCGCCTTTTGCTCTACCAATACCCATATGTGCAAGACCTTGATTTCTCATTACGGTATTAACGTCCGCAAAGTCAAGGTTAATAAGCGAAGGAGTTGCAATTAAATCAACTATACCTACAATACCTTGCTTTAACATATCGTCGGCGACTTTGAACGCATCCAATACACCAGTGTTGGGAGGCAAGAACTGTGAAAGTTTATCGTTAGGTATTATAACCAAGGTGTCAACATATTTTTTAAGGTTTGAAATGCCTTTGTTTGCGTTTTCGTTTCTAACTCTACCCTCGAACGCGAAAGGTTTAGTAACTACTGCTACGGTTAATATACCGAGCTCTCTTGCTATACGTGCAATAACGGACGCTGCGCCAGTACCAGTACCGCCACCCATACCGGCAGCAATAAATAAAAGGTCTGTTCCTTGCAAAGCTTCTGCAATTGCTTCTTTGGATTCCTCGGCGGCAGCCTCGCCAACGCTAGGATTACTACCTGCACCTAAACCTTTGGTTAAAAGCGCTCCGATTTGTATGGTTTTTTCTGCCTTAGATAAAAGTAACGCTTGATTATCGGTATTAACCGCGATAAATTCCGCACTTCTTACGTTAGAATCTATCATGCTGTTTACAGCGTTACATCCGCCCCCACCGATACCCATTACTTTAATTACAGCAGAATTAGTATTAAAAGTTTCTTGACCGTACATTATTTTTCCTCCAAAATTTACTAAATTAAGCGTTTTGCTCTATCGCTAAATCAAGAAGCGATAAAGACGACGATGCAGTAGGCTTTTCATTAAGCGGTATTGATGGAGCAAGTATTTCTACTACGTTATTAAGCCTACCAGAAACGTGTTCCTTTGCCCCTCTTATAAGTGCTATTCCTCCGCCCGTCACCATTAAAGGTACGTATTCAGGAATAGCGTATCCTGATTCTTCTATGGCAAGCGAGATATTTTCACATAAATCATCAAGGCTAGTTTTAATTGTTGCCTTAATTTCCTCTACGCTATAAAATCTACCTTTGTCATCATCTATAATATCTAGTCCGTGACTGCTTATTTTGCTTAAATTTATTTTACGCTTTAACTGTTCGGCAGTTTCAAAATCTGTTTGTAACTTTTCGGTAAGCGATGCCGTTATGTATCCACCGCCATAATCAAAGGATTTTTGGAATAATATTCCATCGCCCTGCACTAGCGTGAAAGTAGTTGATATATATCCTACGTCTACGATTTCAGCAATTCTGTCACGCGTTTCAGCATTGACTAAAAACATTGCTTGTGCAAGCGAAGACGAAACAAATTCAACGTTATTTACGCCACCCATTTTTAAGGCAGTTCTTATAATATCTAAAAAGTAGTTCCTACAAAGAACAAAGGAAAGCTTACCTTTTAAAACTTCGCTAACTTGTCCAACGGGATTAGCAAGACGTCTGTAATCGTCTAGTTCGTATACGATTGCCGAACGGTTGATTAACGTATATTTAGAATTTTGTAACACGAAAGCCGCGTCAAAAAGCGTGTCCACGTCTTCATCGGTTATGCGCTTTTTCTTTTGGAAAGAAATTTGGCTGTCTTTTACCATTACTTCCGTAAAAGCACCCGGCACACCAACGTAAACTACGTTAAAACCGAACCTTAACGTTTTCTTCAAAAATTTCACTGCCGAAAGTATTGCGTTTTTAAGCGAATCAACGTCGAGAAATTCTCCGCCAGCAAAACCTTCGTAATTAAAAGAAGATTCGCCTTTAATTATAAAAGTTTTATTTAGACCGCGCTCTCCCACGACAGCGGTTACACAAGAAGAGCCTACGTCTAAAACTGCAACTTGTCTCTTTTGCATGTCTACCCCTTTATCATTTATCCGTCCAAACGGGAAGTATTGTTCCGTCGTCCTTTAACACAACAATTATGTTGTTATACGTTTTGATATAATCGTCTGTTTTTTCGTTATATGCATTAAATCCTACAACAGTTTTTTCAATGCCACGATTTAAGGCTTCTGTTATTAAAATATTAACGCCCGTATAAGTTGAAAAATAAACGTCTTGCTGTTCAGTCGCATTAACTACTTTAATGGATTTAATACAATCGGTCAAGTCTACGCTTTTTGCCATATCCAGCGTAACGTCAAAAATTTGTTGATTATCACAGCAAACTTTATTTCCTAGCGTTTGGTTTAGAAACGCAACCCCTTCAAACGAAAGGGTTATTATATCTCTCGACGAGTTGTTACTGTCAAAAGAAGAAGCGTCAAAACTGTTAAGTAAAATACCGTCTTTATCGGTAACGTAAATTTTATCTTCCGTTAAAAGATAGTAGGTTTCTAAACGCTCTTTTAAAGTAACGTTTATCACGTTAGGAAATTTTTTTTCAACCGAAATAAGCTCAAAATAAGGATAATCTTTAACGGTATTTTCTATTTTTTCACAATCGAAAAATAGCAAATTTTCACCGCAAAACGCGTCCAATTTTTGCTCAATTTCCTGAGTGTCCACATCGCTTGCAACGTTAAATTCTATATTAACTTTTTTTATCGAAAATAGTAAAATACAAGAAAATAATAACACAAAAGCAAAAACGGTTGCTATTAAAATAACCATCGTCTTTTTAGTTCTCATTTGCTTGATTTTTCCTTTTAGTTAATTTTAGTAATATCCGCGCCTACGCTACGGAGTTTTAGGTCAAACTCTGCATAACCGCGTTCTATGTGACTAATATCGCACACGGTGCTTTGTCCTCTGGCATTTAACGCACCAAGAACCAGCGAGGCACCACCGCGCAAATCCATCGCACAGACAGTAGCAGGTACAAATTCTTTCACACCGTTAATAACCGAGGCTCTACCATAAACTTTAATATCCGCGCCAAATTTTATTAACTCGCTAACGTGACGAAATCTATTTTCAAAAACGTATTCTCTTATAACAGATTGACCGTCGGACAAACACGCAAGCGTCATTGCTTGTGCCTGTAAATCGGTAGCAAATAGCGGATACGGACCCGTCACTAATGAAAAAGATTTTCTAACTGACCCACTTTTTACGTATATTATATCATTTTTTATAGATATTTTACAAGAGTTTTCGCAAAGTTTATGTATAAGAGAGGAAATATTTTCGGCATTTATACCTTTTATTTCCAATTCTCCGCCCGCAACTGCTACTGCTGTAAGAAAAGTACCTGCTTCTATTCTATCGCCTATGGGTTGATATTCCGTACCATGCAGTTTTTTAACGCCTTCTATACGTATTGTCTTAGTGCCCTCACCGTGGATTTTTGCTCCCATAGAGCGCAAAAAACACACTAAATCGACTATTTCTGGTTCCCTTGCTACGTTGTGTAAAACTGTTGTTCCGCTCATTTTAACCGAAACTAAGATAGCGTTTTCCGTTGCTCCTACCGATGCAAAGGGCAATCTGTATTCGCAACTTTTTAGTCTGTTAGCGATACACACTATATTCTCTTGGTTATCGGTTACGTCGCAACCGATTTTGTTTAAAAAATCTAAGTGAATATCTATCGGACGCTTACCTATGTCACATCCGCCCGGCAACGCTATTTCAGCTTTTTTAAAACGCGAAATAAGCGCTCCCATTAAAAAAATGGAAGAGCGCAAGGCTTTTGCTTGTTCGGGTAACGTTTTGTTAGATTTAGTATATTTAGGCATTATAACTAAATCGTTTTCGTAAAAAAATACTACCGCTCCAAGCGATTTTAATATATTTTTCATGCTGTAAACGTCTAATATTTTAGGGCAATTTTTTATTACTACCGGTTCATCTGTAAGAAGACTTCCCGCAATCATAGGCATAACAGAATTTTTTGCACTTTCAACCGTAATACTTCCTGAAAGCTTTTTCCCGCCGTTAATTATATACTTTCCCATAAAGTATCTCCTAATGTTAACGATATTTTATTGTATGGAAAAGCAATTTAAAAAGTTAAGGTTGACTGTTTAGAAACGTTATATAATACCCCCATTTCTGCCATAAAAATTATTATAGACGTATTCCCACTAGAAACTAACGGCAACGGTAACCCTGTCGGCGGAATACTTCCTGTTACCACCAAAGCGTTTACTACCACTTGAATACCAAAAATCAACGTTATTCCAACTGCTAAAATAAACCCGAATACGTTTTTTGCTTTTGAGGCTACTTTTACACCCCTAAATATAATAAAACCTAAAAGTAGGAAAAATAAAATTAAACCTATAAACCCTATTTCTTCCCCTATTACCGATAAAATAAAGTCCGATTCTGCAAAGGGTAAAAAGGCGTATTTTTGCCTTGATTTAAACAAACCTACTCCGAACCAACCTCCTGACCCTAGTGCATAAAGAGATTGTAATAATTGATATCCTTCACCCTTAGGGTTTGCCCAAGGGTCTAGAAAAGCTGCAAGACGTTGAAGTCTATAAGGCGCGGTTATTATAAGAATTACTCCAAAAATAAATGCAGGTAAAATTAAAAAAATTAGATGCTTTATTTTAACACCCGAAGCAAACAAAATTGAAAATAAAAGCCCTGCCATGCACACGGTTATCGACATGTTCGGCTCTAAAATTATTAAAACACACAAAACAAGACCGTAAATAAGAATAGGAAGAAAACCAAAAAACCTTTTCATTTTTTCTGCATTTTTACTTACGTATGTAGCAGAGAACAGTATTAATGAAAATTTTGCAAGTTCTGACGGTTGGATTGTAAAAGCTCCCAATCCTATCCATCTTTTTGCACCGTAATTTTCAACACCTATCCCCGGTACAAAAACCAATATGAGCAAAACAATGGTAATAATGGCAAAAACAAAATTAAACCTTCTTAACTTATTATAGTCGAAATGAGCTGTGACAAACATAGCGACTACGCCTAAAAGTATTCCGATTACTTGTTTTTTTACAAAATAAAAGGCGTCGTTATACGTTTTTAGGGCTGAATAATTACTAGCAGAATATATAAACACTGTTCCTATTACCGCAAGCAAAACCACTGCAATTAACAACCAAACGTCGCCTTTTATTTTTCTATTACTAAGCATTCTTGTTACCGCTTAACTTATTTATTTGTTTACAAAAAGCTTCTCCGCGTTCTTCATAGTTTGAAAACTTATCAAAGCTTGCGCAAGCAGGACTAAGCAACACGCTTTCACCTCTTTTTGCCATTAAATTGGCTATACTTACTGCCAAATTAAAATCATCAGTAAGAGTTATATTTGTGTATCCAACCTTGTTAGCAGATTCCAACATATTAAACCTTGACGCTCCCATAAGAACGACGTGTTTTACCGAGCTTTTTAAAAGTTCATTAAAAAGTTGTTCATATTTTTCACCTTTCTCACTACCGCCTAATATTAAAATAGTGGGAGATTTCATTGTTTTTATGGCGCTAATTGTTGATGCTGTATTAGTTGCCTTAGAATCGTTGTAAAATTTGACATCATCCACTTCACCAACAAGTTCTATTCTGTGTTTAACACCTTTAAAAGTTTTTAATGCCCTACTAATAATCGAATTACCTACGCCCAAAAGTTTACTCACTACAATAGCGAATAGGCAATTATATACGTTATGTTCACCTAATAGCGGTAGCTCTTTAACGTCTATAATGTGTTGATTTTTATAGTAAATTTTATCTTCTAATACGTACGCGCCGTCAACTTGCTCTTTTAAGGACACAAATAAACACTTTGCCTTACTTTCATTATGAAAATCTTTCACAATTTCATCGTCGTAATTTAAAACCGCATACTCTGTGCTCGTTTGATTTTTAAGAATTTTCTTCTTCAAAAAAATGTAGTTTTCCATAGTATAATGCCTTTCCAAATGGTCGGGCGCTATATTTAAAACGCAACTTACGTGTGGGCAAAAATTTTGCGCGCTTTC
>JAZRGZ010000031.1:0-8219 GCA_045644505.1 Christensenellaceae bacterium
TAATCTTTTTGAAGATGTATAATAAACATTGTATATTTGTCCCTTAAATAAATTTGTTTCTCTTGTTTTTTCTAAAACTCCGTCGCCTAAACAAAAAGCATTTAAAAATATTCTTATTTTGTCTTTTGGTAAATCTTTAATTATTTGTGGAACAAACTTTTTATCGCTTTTACCAAATTGTCTTAAATGTTCTTTTAAATCTTTATCATATATTGTTATGGCTGTTTTATTTTTGTGTGGATTAAAATATTTTAAATCTTCATACATCTTGTCTAAATATGTATATTGACTTATTTTTATTTCATTTGTACTTTTTCTTGAACTAACATTACCTTCAGACAAATAATATCCCATTAAAAGCAAATAATCATTTATAGGTATATCTTTATTTCCTATTTTAACACTTTCATATTCTTTACCTATCCACTCTGAACTTGCATAAAACTTATTTGCTCTTTTTCCCAACATATAAACATTTTGTGTGAATCTCGGCTCTATTGTTGTTCCGTTTGTGTGTTCTATTCTTTTATAAGTAAAAAATGTATGATTAGGGTCAACTGCTATATGCAATCTCTTCCCTTCAATTATTGCTATATTCTCACAATCTTTTTCAAAAGTATTTATACAAGTTCCCCACTCTAAATTTTTTGTGTAAGGATTAAGTGTCAATACTTTCGTTCCTACCTTTACATCTTTAACCAATTCAAAACCGTTCTCTGTATAAACTTCTGTATTCTTGTCATAGCAAAACGGTAACTCTGCAGGTTGTATATATTTCTGTACTGATGGATCATAAATACCTTTTTTAATATCAAATATCGCATTGTTTAACCCTTTAGGAGCTTTTGTTATGTGCGTCTTTCTATCTGTTTTGCCACCACCTATATGTATCCACTTTGCCTTCGTTATACCGTTCTGCTTTAATTCCTGCCTATATAAAACGCTATGTGCTTTATTTATTTGGTCTTTAGCTATTAGTCTTGCCCTTCTTTTAGTTTTGTCGCCTACAACCTGTATCATCTCTGCCAACTCTGTTTCGCTTTTGCCATTAACAATACACTCATACACTTGTTGACTTATGTTTTTGTGATACTCTTGTTGTATGCTTTTAATAAGTTCCGTATTGTTCATTATTATTGTCTTTTTAACTTCGTTGTTAACTTGATAAAATAATCTCTTGTTAACCGTAAATGCTTTCATAAATTTTTCTTTGTTGTGTAACACTTCCGGACTAAACTGCGAAAACAGCTCTTTTATAACCCTGCTCTCTGCATTATCTTTATCAGCTAACTTTGAAACAATAGAATAAAAAGACGCTTCTAACGTTGTTTTTAACAACTTTTCCGTCTTTTTTACCATACTTTCACTTGCTTCTTTACCTTTCTTGTCATAATATTTGCTGTACGCTTTGTTTAGTTTGTTTAACACAATTTTGGATTGGCTACCGATGTTGTCATCCATAGCAATATCTTTTATTTGGTCTTTGTTTGATTTATATAATGAAATGATTTTGTTTTCATAAACTTTAACCATAACATTAACAAGTTTAACAAGCTCTTTTTCGTACCAAGCTTTTAAACCTGCATTGACATTTATAGTTTTTAGTGTTATGAAATCTTTGGTTTGTTTTTTTGCTTTTACCATAAAAAAATAAACGACAAAAAAAAGTTTTATACTACTTTCTCATCGTTTATTTCTTTTATACTTCTAATAATTCTATTATACCTATATCAAATTTTTAAAAATTTGTCAATACCTATTTATGTATTTTCAATAATTTTATCTGTTCTTTCAAATCAGCCCATCTAATATTGTTTTCAGTAGTTAAAATAAAAGGCGGATAACCAGTAGGAATAGCGTATCCTTTTTCCTCTTGTATTTTTCTTATTTTTTTACTAAATGCACAATATACTTCATAATCTAAATATCTTCCGCAATATTCAATGCTATCATAACCGCAACTTGATTTTTTTGCAAAGTCTAATATTCTTTCTTCTTTCATTTGTTATATCCTTTTAAAACTTTGTTTACTATCTCCGTGTTAAACGCTAAATTATCTACTCTGTAAAAATAAGTCTTTTCTATAACAGTATTATCAAGATATTTTTTTAAATCAGGATATATTTGCCCTGTTTGACTGTCGTATATAAACAATTTGTTGTTACTATTGTGTCTTTGCAAACAAACGCTATGTGCTGATTTGTTATTTTTCCACTCTACAACTAAAAAATATCTTTCATCTTTTTTTACAACATCTTCAAGAAGCCCAATCAATCTATTACTATCTTTTTCATTAGGTATTTGTATTTCAGGTTTTTTACCTGTTTCCGTATCTATCCAAGCATTTGTAACATCGTAATCAAGAGCCTCTAACAGTATATTGTTATCATTAGAAAGAGCTTGAACATTGTATCCTCTTATTCTTGCTTCGTGTGCTATACAACAACTTTGGCAATTTACTCTATATCCATTATCTTTATCTTCAACATAGTTTGGGTTTGCTCTCATAAAGTTAGCTTCTTCAAAAGTCATCGGTTTCTTTTGCTCTACTCCTGCAACCTTTTTAGGATACATATTTTCTTTTATATATTTCTTACTAAAAACTTTAACTTTATTACTGTTATTTTCTTTATTATAAACTATATCTTCTTTACTTACAACACTTTTATCGTTTTTTTTTACATCTTCTTTGCTGTTTATAAATTTCTCTATTGCTTCTTGTTTAGTTTCGCCCTCGGCTAATGGTATGTGGTTACCTTTTACAGTTACCCAATCAACATCATCTTCGTCTTTACCTTCCTGCTGTTCCTGTTCGTTACCGTTCATCATTTGTTCTATTTCCTGCTGTTCTTCAGGTGTCGGCTCTTCCATTTCTACACCTCTTAAAAACGCAAAACCCGACATTTTATCTTCTACTATTTTTTGTCTTGCTTCTTCAGGTGTAATTATACCGTTCTGCAAATATACCGATATAACGTCTGCTTTTTGTTTGTTTAATTCTGCTATTTCTTTTTCTGTTGGGTTATCTGTTGGGTTAAACACTATACCCACTTTATCTTTTTTGTCAAAGTAACTTCTCATTACAATTTCATTAATTCTATCTATTGCAGGTTTAAATACATCGTTTTGTAACGTGTTCAAATCTTGGTTATAGTTCTTAATGTTATAGTCGCCACTTGCACTTAAACCTCCTGTCGGGTTAGTTTCAAATAGTTTATCTACGGGTATTCTTGCTATAGCACTTACAAGCTTGTACTGTTCCATTATCACAGGGTCTAAATCAGTTAAACTTGTATCTATTTGCCCGAAATCATCTTCGTGGTCTGCAAATAATATACCCTGATTATCTCTCATTTCTGTTAACAAGTCAGCCAACTTTTTATACTTTTGTGGGTTAGTAAACAACTCTTTAATCTTTACTTTGTAATAGTTTAACCTTTTAGTTAACAATAACAAAGGTGCTTCGTTTGCACACTTTTCACTTGCGTACACTCTTTCGTATATTTCTTGTGCCAAACTTATACCACCAAAATAATACGATGGTTTCAATATATCGCTAACATATTTGCGTCTGCCAACAATTAAATGGCTTCTATGTATTTTTTCACCGTTTGCTGTTCTGTAATATTCAGGCTCAAAATAGTTTATATCTGTAGGGTCTGTCATTTTTTCTAAATCAAATTCAGGTATCATCCAATATGGCTCTATTACTGCCAACCCTTTAAATTTGCCTTTTTTTATTCCGTCAGGGTTATAAGGTTTATCGTACTCTATACCATCTATTTTAGGTAACAAAAACGCTGTACCAAACACGTTTCTATAATACGCCCATTTTAACAACTTATCATTTAAACTAAACTCTTGTTGCTCTATATCGTAAAGTTTGTTTAATATCTCTTGGTTTTTATCTTTTTCTTCTTCGGTTTCGTCTTTTTCTTTCTTATCTACAAATATGTTGTTCCACCCGTTACGCAAACAATCTTTGTTGCTAATGCTACAAGCGTTAGATATTAACCAATGTTGCGCCAACACGCTACATATCTGCCACCCTATATACCCAAACTTTGTAAAAAACGTGAACACTATATCTTTTGGACTGCCTGTCATACCTGACATCGTATTGTTTTTCATACAGGTGTCTATACTGTCCATAGCTACCGTTTTACCTTCTTTGATATACTCTAAATTACTCAAATCTCTTTGAAACGAGTATTTAAGGTTATCTATTAAACTGTTTTGTCTTTTTTTTGCCTCAGCTTCAGCCATAGACATATCTTCTTCTTTTAGTTCTTCCTTTTGTTTAGGTGCTGTACCTTTACTTTGTTTATTAAACTCTTTTATTCTGTTATCCACAAACTCTGTTAACTTCTTTTTTAAATTACCAAGCATAGCTATCTATCATCTCCTTATTCATATAATTTTTACAACCGTCTATTATTGTATCTACAATATCATCGTGCAACCCGTCAGGGAAATTTATGCACTCATCTACAATCTCATTTTTTAAGTTATCTTTAATACCTTTATTTATAAACAACTTGTTTTTAGTAAAAAAAGGCATTATTGCGTTTGCCCGTTGCACTTTATCAAGTTTCCTATCTTTAAAAAACTCGTTTACTTCCGTTTCTCTTGGCATAACTATATCTTTATCAGGCAACGTTTGATTTAAATATATACCGTGACCTTTCGGCTCTATATACGCACCTTCAAACCCGTAACTTGTGTTACGCTTTATAAACGGTATGCACCTACCTTCAATATCTTTAGCTTGTATCCTATCACGCAACATATCTACAACGTACAGTTTTTTGTCATTTACGCCAAAACACGTAAACACGGTATAATCGTTATCCTGCCCATCTTTGTACGCTGTATCAGCCATTATGAACGTATAATCAAAATCTTCAGGCAACATAACTTCTTCAAACATATTAGTATCAAAAAAGTTTCTGCTTTCGCTTATTGGGTTTTGTTGGTACTGCGAATTGAACGTGTACGGGTGTTCTTTACGCATATTCTCTAACGTTTGTATCGGATAACTTTCTTCCCAAAAACTTGTACCATCATCTTGTATTGCAGACACTTTTAATATTTTCCATTTACTACCATCTATCGTGCCTTTCTCTATACCTTCTTCAATGTACCCTGCCAAATCTTGTTTATGTAATCTCTGCATTATAATTATTATTGGCGTTTCTTCTAAATTGTTGCGTCTGCTTTTAAGCGTATTTTCGTACAAATCAATAACATTTTGTCTTTTAACTGCGCTTTTAGCTTCACTTGCTTTCATCGGGTCATCAATAGCAAGTACACCACTAAACGTTTTACCTTTTTCACCTGCACCAAAACCCGTTATACTACCATTAATGCTTATAGCTCTTGTTTCGCCACCATCTTTAAGTTTCCATAACCCTACACTTTTAGTATCGTTAGCTAACTTTAACCCAAAAACTTTTTGGTACAGTTCAGTATCTATAATGCTTTTCATCTTTTTACTGAATTTGCCAACCAAATCGTCACTGTAACAAGTTATAATATTGTTACAAAACGGGTTAATACCGTACGCCCAACAAAAGAAATAGTTTATAACTTCGCTTTTTCCTGCTCTTGGTGGCATTTCAATTAACAAGTTCTTTTGTTCTACAAACACCAAATCTTCCAACATTTTTATAAGCTTTTTATGAAAATCTTTAACTTGAAACTCTTTGTTAGTGGTTAAATAGTGAAACACTTTAATAAAATATTTTAAGTTGCTACATAATAGCTCTTTAGCTTCTGCAGGATTGTTTAAAAGATAATCAATAACTTTTACCGTGTCCATTTTCAGTCATCTATACCAAACACTTCTTTTCTTATCTTTTTAAGTTTATCAATATCCATTTTTTCAGGTTTAGTTTCAATGTTATAGTTAGTTTGTTCTACCTTTTCTATAGGCGCTTCACCTATAGTTGCCTGTATATGTTTAAGACCGTTCAAAGTGCTACTATTAACTTTATTAGTCATAGTTTTGTTTACTAAGTTTATAGCTAACAAATCTTTTTTAGCTAACTTTACTTTAACGCCATTAATCATCACTTCGGCTTGTTCATCTAATATAGTTTTAAATATCTCTGCAAACGTTTTTCTTTGCCTTTTTGCCTGTACTGACGCTTTGCCACCTTTAGAACAAATTTCTCTACGTTGGCTCTTTGTTAACTTATCACTATTAAGAGGTATTAAATTTTGGTCATTCATAGTTATAACGCCTCTTGAAATTGGAGCGAGTGGGTCGGACTTGCACCGCCATTTACACATTGGTTTGTGCTTTCACTATTGACACTCGCATTTAATAATTTACCTTTATACATACTTATTCCCATTTCCTTTATTTTGCTAAACGGTATAATGGGAACAGTCAAATCGTTTTCTTTTGATTTATCTAAAAAGTATATGTATTTAAGCATATACCCTTTAATAGCTTCCCAAGAGTTAAACTCTCTTGAAGATATTTTTAAGTGGTGAGCTTGTATAATATGTATATGCTCTTTTGTTATAGGGTTAATACGTATAGCAGTATTTTGGGTTATACCTACAAGCTTAAACCCACTTGCTCTATATATAGTGCCATCACCACACTGACACCCATCTGCAAAACTTATGATCCATTTAATGTTAGGATAATATTTTTTTATTAGCTTAATAGCTATAGATATACACCTGCTTTCACTGTTACGTGGTAACAAATCGCTAAACGCCATACGATTTAACTCAATAAAATCGTTCCACCCTGTACCTTTAACAAGATTTATAGTACCCTTTTTGTTAATACTTGCACCAAAGGACATAACGCCACCTAACACATTATTTAAAAAGCACCCAAAATGCAGTTGGCTGTTAGGTACAACTTTACCTGAATAATGGTGTTTCCTAACAAAATCATTAGCTATTGTAGGTTTTATTGGTTTAACTATAACATCTTTAGCACTTACCATTTAACCACTCCAAAACAAGACAATACATAGCGTTACCGTTACTATTTTCGTTACCCATAGTATCTACAAACTTATAATTTTCGCTTTTCTTTACCTTTTCTATGGCTTCTTTAACTTTTTCTGCCTGTTCATCTGCCAACGTAAACGTTATTTGTTGAAATGGCTCTTTATCACCGTTAGGCAATTCCGGCATACCTATTTCACTATCTTCTATACTGTTAACATCTACGCCCATATCTTCTAACTGTTGACTGTCAAAATATTCACTTAATAACACTAAATCAAACTCACTGCTATCCGAAGCTGAGTTGTCATAAATACCCAATTTTGTTTGTTTTTCGTCACCTGTTTTTAAATCGTTTCTTTTAACAACTACTAACTCATCGCCATTAGTTTCTACAACTTTAATTTTTGTATCTTTTGAAACAGAGCTTACCAAATCGTTGCCACAAATAATTTCATTGTCTTTGTTTATAACAACGGAACGACCATAACCACATTCATCAACACTTTTTCTTATCAGCGTAATGTTCCGGTCATTGTGTTTTCTGTAATTACGACTATCTTGCTTTAGGTCTTTAAGTTCCATAATTTCTACTTCTCCACATATATAATTTATTTACTACTTTACAAACCTTAATAAATATATATCTCTTACCCTTTTTTCTGCTATATCACCTAACATATTAATAATTGCTTCTTTGGCTTTGTATTGGTTAAACACATCTTCAATATCATCACCGGCATTTCTATTTAACGTATCAATTATTTTGTCTATTTCTCTAATTATTTTTTGAATTATGGACAAAACATCACTATCTTCAGCTAATATGTCTGTTGCTTTAGCTAAACTGTCTTTAGCATTTGCAATATCTTCGCTGTACCCACACGCTAACGCTATCTCTTTTACACGGTCAATATCATCGCTTATACCTTTCTCCAACCTTTCAAATAATAGGTGCTGTTGATAATCTGTAGATACTAAATGTTTTTGTTTTAAAAGTTGTAATAATGCTGTAAGTAAATCGGTTATGATGGTTAGCATTTTTCACCACCTTTTCTGTCGGTAAAATAAAAAAAAGAAATAAACAATTTAATGCTCCTCTAAAGCATAATTTCATCGTTTATTTCTTTTACCTCTATCATAATTTATCAAATTTTTATTTTTTTGTCAAGTTTTCTTTTTTTTATTTCTTTTTCATTTATTGTTTTTTCCATTGTTCTACCCCTTATATTCCATAGTTTTTT
>JAZRGZ010000032.1:0-20569 GCA_045644505.1 Christensenellaceae bacterium
CATCTACGGTATCGGTCTTCCCACGGCAAAGAAAATTATTGCAGAAACTGGTGTAAACCCCGACACACGCGTTAAAGATTTAACTGAAAGCGATGTCGCAAAATTAAGAGAATATATCGGACACAACATCCGTGTAGAAGGTGACCTTCGCTCGGAAGTTAGCTTAAACATCAAGAGACTTATTGAAATCGGATGTTTTAGAGGCGTTCGTCACAGAAAGAACTTACCCGTACGTGGTCAAAGTTCTAAGAGAAATGCGAGAACCAGAAAAGGTCCTCGTCGTACCGTTGCTAAGAAGAAAACTGCAACGAGATAATGGAGGAAGAATAAATGGCAGTAGCAAAAAAAGTTGTTAAAAAACGTAAAGATGCCAGAAAAGTTGACAAAGGTCAAGTACACATTCAAGCATCGTTCAACAATACTTTGGTAACCATTACCGATATGCAAGGTAACGCAATTTCTTGGTCTAGTGCTGGTTCGTTAGGATTCAGAGGTTCAAGAAAGAGCACTCCGTTTGCAGCGCAAATGGCAGCTGAAGCAGCAGGCAAAGTAGCAAGAGACCAAGGTATGCGTCAAGTAGAAGTATACGTAAAAGGTCCTGGTGCAGGTAGAGAATCAGCTATCAGAGCACTTACCAACTGTGATATGGAAGTAACTCTTATCCAAGACGTATCTCCCATTCCTCACAACGGTTGCAGACCGCCCAAAAAACGTAGAGTATAACGGAGGATTAAACAATGGCTAAATATACAGAATCTAAATGTCGTTTATGCAGACGTGAAGGCGCTAAGTTATTCTTAAAAGGCGAAAGATGTTTCAAAGGCACCTGCGCATTTGAAAGAAGACCCGTAGCTCCCGGTCAACACGGTATGCAAAGAAAGAAAGTATCTGAATACGGTCTTCAACTCCGTGAAAAGCAAAAATGCAAGAGAATTTACGGCGTATTAGAAGGACAATTCAGAAAATACTACGAAAAAGCTGACAGAATGAAAGGTATTACCGGTGAAAACATGTTATCGCTTTTGGAAAGAAGACTTGATAACGTAATTTTCAGAATGGGAATCGGTTCTTCTAGGTCGCAAGCTCGTCAGTTGGTAACTCACGCTCACTTTACTGTAAATGGTAAGAACGTAAACATCGCTTCATACTGTGTAAAAGTTGGCGACGTAATCGCTGTAAAAGAAAACAAAAAAGACAACAAGTATTTTGCAGAAATCAAACAAATGAAGGTTGGTGCTATGCCCAAATGGTTGGAATTCAACCCCGAAACCTTAGAAGGCAAAATTCTTGCACTTCCAGTAAGAGAAGATATCGACATCAACATTGCTGAACACATGATTGTCGAATTATACTCGAAATAATTAAATAAAAAAAATAAAATTTTCAATGGACGATTACGGGGGGAAAATAAAGGAACTCCACGCCTTTACACGAATTCCCGTAACGTCTATATTGAAACTATTAAAGGAGGATATTTCTATGATAGAAATTGAAATGCCCAAAATAGCAGTGGAAGAAAATAGCGAACAAAGTTATGCAAAAGTAACCGTAGAACCGTTGGAAAAAGGTTTTGGTTTAACGCTTGGTAACGCATTGAGAAGAGTATTACTCTCAGCGCTTCCTGGTGCGGCAATCCAAAATATTAAATTTTCCGAAGACCTCGGTATTAAACACGAATTTTCTGCTGTAACGGGAATCAAAGAAGACGTTACCGAGATAATTCTTAACTTAAAACAAGTAGCAATCAAGAGCACTGTTTTGGATAAGAGTTATACAAAGCAAGTTAAGCTTTACAAAGAAGGTCCGGCAGTAGTAAAGGCAGGCGATATCGAAACTGATGCAGAACTTGAAATTTTAAATCCCGACCTTTATATTTGCACCGTAGACGAAGGCGCAAAAATCGACATGGAACTCACCATTGGTAGAGGTCGTGGTTACGAAGGCGCTGACGAACATAAGTCAGATATAATCGACGTAATCGCAATCGACAGTATTTATACTCCCGTTAAGAAAGTAAGCTACAACGTTACCGCTACCCGCGTAGGACAAAGCGTTGACTATGACAGACTTACTCTTGAAGTTTGGACGAACGGTACAATGTCAGGTAAAGACATCGTAAGTTTATCGGGTAAAATTTTATCAGACCAAATCAACTTGTTTGTAAACTTGTCGGAATACGGCAATATGAACACTCTTGCTGGTCCTGGCCCACGTGCTGACGAAATTCTTGACAAAGCAATTGAAGACATGGAACTTTCCGTACGTTCTTACAACTGCTTAAAGAGAGCAAACATTCATACTGTTAAAGATTTAATAGAAAAAACCGAAGACGATATGCTTAAAGTCCGCAACTTAGGTAAAAAATCTCTTGACGAAGTAATCTTAAAGTTAGAGGGATATGGTTTAAGTTTGAAGGACAAGGAGGACTAAACAATGGCAAGAAAATTAGGCGTTAACGCAACGCAAAGAATAGCATTATTAAAAAATCAAGCATCCGCACTTTTATGGCACGGAAAAATTGAAACTACCGAAGCGAGAGCAAAGGAAGTCGCTTCTTACGTAGCAAAAATTATTACTCTTGCTGTAAACACTTATGCTGATACGGTAGAAACCGAAGTTAAGGTTGTAGATGCTAAGGGTAAAGAAACAACAAAAGCCCTTATCAAAGACGGCGCTAAAAAACTTAATGCAAGAAGAAAAATTATGACGCTTGTAAACGACCTTCAAGAAGTTAAGGGTTTCAAAGAAAGCAAGGCTGATTTTAAGAAAAGAACGGCTGACGTTAAATATCCTTTGATTGAGAAAATCTTCGACGAATATGCGCCCAAATACGCTACTCGTAAAGAAGAAAAAGGTCAGGGTGGCGGATATACGAGAATTTATAATCTCGGACCGCGTAAAGGCGACGCTGCGGAAGTCGTTATCATTGAACTCGTAGACTAATTTTAATTCCCCCGACTTTTAATTTTAGGTTGGGGGAAAATTTTAAAAATAGAAAGGAGAGAATATTATGAAAAAAATACTTTCAATAATAATGAGTATGTTTCTTATTACTCTCTTTTCCTTTGCTTATGGTTGTGGTGAACAACCGGTTGAACCTAATGAACCAGAGCAAGAGACATTTTATTATACAGTTACGTTAAATTTGGACTACGTTATACCTTGCACTTACAGAAATAAAACCTCATCAGACTTAGCTACTATAAAAGTAGCGAAAGACGGAAGAATTTCTGATTTAACGTTAGCTGTTCCTATCGGCAACTCGGAATATGAATTTTCATATTGGGAATTTGAAAAGAATGATGGAACAAAATATAAAATAACGTCAACCACCAAATTCACTGTTGAATTGTTCGGTGATGAGAAAAACGTTACAATAAATGCAATATGTGTTTCTAATTTTACACCGAGAGCTTAAAAACGCCTTTTAAGGCGTTTTTTTATTCTCAAAATCAAAATCTATGAATATGTTAAATTATGAACTTAAACGACTTAAAAGAAGGCGAATATGGTGTAATAACCTTAATAGATGAAAATTTATATGGTGTGGAACGACTTAAAGAGTTAGGTTTTACGGACGGAACGATTATAGAAGTAGTGCGTCGTTCGCCTTTTGCCGACCCGATTATGATAAAAATACGCGGATGCCACCTATCTATAAGAATAAAAGACGCTAAAAAAATAGGGGTAAAAAAGGTTGAAAAATATTTGCTTAATAGGTAACCCTAACTGTGGGAAAACGACGATTTTTAATAAGCTTACTGGAACATATCAGAAAGTGGGTAACTGGTCGGGTGTAACTACTGAAAAAAAACAAGGACTGTACTTAGATGACAAAACCGTCAAGATTACCGACTTACCGGGATTATATTCTCTTTCGCCACGTTCGGACGATGAAAGAGCAGTGCTAAACTATTTCATAAAAGAAAAACCCGATTGTATAATAAACGTAATAGACGGCACCAACTTAGAACGCAATTTATATTTAACTTGCACTCTATATAAATTAGGTATTCCTGTGGTGCTTGCGATAAATTTTATTGACGATTTACGTAAAAACGGCATAAAAGTCGACGTTAAAAATTTGGAAAAATCTTTTAACGTTCCAGTAGTTACCGTGTCGGGGTTAAAAGGCGAAAATCTAGATAAGATGATAAATCTTGCAATATCAAATAATAAAATTATTGCAAAACCTACTCAAACCCCATACGATTTTATACGTAAAAATATAAATGCGTTTATATCCGAACAATCAACACGCGCAAAAAAAGTAACTGAAAAAATTGATAAGCTAGTATTAAATAAGTATCTTGCTATACCGATATTTATTTGTACTATTTTTACCATATATTTTTTATCTATAAAGTTTGGCGGTTTGCTTAGCGAAAAGGTAAAAGCGTTTTTTGAAATATTTTCAGTAAACACTAAAAATTCGCTGATAAAAATAAATGCTAAGCCTTGGTTAATAAGTTTACTAATTGATGCGATGCTTGGCGGTTTTGGGACTGTAATTAGTTTTCTACCGCAGTTATTAGTATTATTTTTACTTTTAGCAATGATAGAAGAAAGCGGTTATGCGTCGCGAATAGCTTTTATAGTAGATAAACCCTTATCAAGAGTGGGTTTAAGCGGAAAATCGTTTATACCCATGTTGCTATGCTCGGGGTGTACGGTAACAGGTTTAATGGCGACAAAAACAGTAGAAAGTACGGCTGAAAAACGCGCATCATTATTCTTGTCGCCTTTCATACCTTGTGGGGCTAAGACGGCGGTTTTTGGCTGGCTATCGGGGGTTTTGTTTGACGGAAACGTCTTAATTGCTACGTCTACTTATTTTTTAGGTTTAGGTTGTATAGTTTTTTTTGGAAAAATTCTTAATAAAACAAAAATTTTTTCTGATGACGAAGGGCTTTTTGTACTAGAAATGCCCACTTACCGTATACCCGTAGCAAAAAACGTTGCTTTTGTTTTATGGGAAAAGATTAAAGATTTTACGTTTAAAACAGGGACGGTAATATTTGCGGTTTCGGTAATATTATGGTTTTTATCAAATTTTGGTTTTGTTGGTTTTGTAACCAACAATAAAACGCAAAGCTTTTTATATTTAATAGGAAATTCAATAAAATTCGTATTTTATCCATTAGGCTTTTCTACACCAGAAACAAGTATAGCAATTTTAAGCAGTTTTATGGCAAAAGAAGCGGTAATAGAAACGCTAGGTTATTTATCACCTAACGTTCCGTCGTTATTTCTTAATGGGTATTCTGCCTATGCATTTATGGCATTTATTTTGCTGTCGCCACCTTGCGTCGCAAGCATCGTAACCGCTCATAAACTTTTGAACGGCAAAAAATATACCGCTCTTATGTTAATTTTTCAGTTTATAACAGCATACGTCGTGGCGTTTATAATAAATTTAATAGGAATAATAGTTAATGCTTTCGGGGGCTTGCTCTTTTTAGTATGTTTTGTTATAATAATAATGATAACTATAAAAGTAACCGTAAAGACGTTAAAGTCATGCGGTAACCGATGTGTAAAGTGCAAAGGAAATCAAAAATGCCAAAAGAAATCAAAACGCAGTACGACTATATGAAAGAAGCCGATAAATATGAAGAAGATGCAATTTGCCCCGAAGAGTGGTTGGACGAATTAAGGCGTTCGGACAGGGAAAAGTATTTTGAGTTTTACGACGATATAAAAACTTCCATAAAAGAAGATTGGTAAAAAATAGAATATACGTTTTGAAAACCGTTTGTTTAAGGCAAGCGGTTTTTTTACAAAAATATATAAAAACCGTTGACAAGAGAAAAAAAATATTTTAATATAATAATCGGAATGAATCTATGGTAAAAGAGTCTTTCCAAGCTATATAACCGACCACCCTAAATTAAAGGGTTAAGGCCATACGGACAGCCGGGTCGACTGCCGAAAAGTGGGCAACCACGTTATTGATTGAGTTAAAAGCTCAAATTTTATAAGTTGGTTACTTTATAACCGAAAATGCGTTTTTTAGCGCAGACTTGTGAAACGGTCAATAAAGAGTAGTAAAAGTTAATTGCTATATAGACTCTAATTTACCATAATACGTTATTTTAGCCCTAAAAAAACAAAGGGTAATTATTAACGTTTTTGCAAGTTACTATTAACTTGCTTTTTTTATTTTAAAACAATAGACAGAGGAAAACAAAATGGCAAACGTAAGAAACAATGAAAAGATTATCGAACTTGTTGACATTACCAGACAGTTTGACGACGGTGTTATTGCAGTTGACAACATGAACTTGTACGTAAAAAAAGGTGAATTCATAACCTTTTTAGGTCCGTCGGGTTGCGGGAAAACGACGACTTTAAGAATGATAGCGGGCTTTGATAAACCTACTTCGGGTAAAATATTGTTAAACGGAACGGATATAACCGAACTTCCGCCTAACAAACGTCCAATTAACACTGTTTTCCAGCGTTACGCCTTGTTTCCGCACCTTAACGTTTATAACAACATAGCGTTTGGATTAAAAATGAAGAAAATGAAAGTTACCTATCAAGACCCTGACGGTAAAACTTTCACAAATATAGAAAAACTCAGCAAAAAAGAGATTGCTGAGTCTGTTGAACGCGTTTTAAAAATGGTAGACCTAGAAGGTTTTGAAAAACGTAGTATTTCGACGTTGTCAGGCGGTCAACAACAACGTGTTGCGATAGCACGCGCGCTTGTAAATGAACCGGAAATTCTTCTTCTTGACGAACCGCTCGGTGCATTAGACTTAAAAATGCGTAAAGATATGCAGTTAGAATTAAAAGAAATGCACAAAAAGTTAGGCATTACTTTTATTTACGTTACGCACGACCAAGAAGAAGCACTTACTATGAGCGATACAATCGTTGTAATGAAAGACGGTTTAATTCAGCAAATAGGCACTCCGACAGATATTTATAACGAACCGAAAAACACTTTTGTTGCTGACTTTATCGGCGAAAGTAACATTTTTAGCGGTACTGTTACGGGTGATAAAAAAGTTAAGTTTATCGGTTATAACTTTGATTGCGTGGACGTTTTCCCGAAAAACGAAAAAGTTGACGTAGTAGTTCGTCCCGAGGACGTTGAACTATTAGACGAGGGCAAAGGTCAAGTAAACGGTAAAATTATCAGTTCGATTTTTAAAGGCGTTCATTACGAGATGGTAATGAAGGTGGGAAAATCAGAAGTAGTAATTCAAGACACCTTAGAACGAAAAGTTGGAGAAAATGTAAGCGTTTCAATTAAACCTGACGCAATACACTTGATGGAAAAAGAATTCTCTACTAACAAATACGACGGATATATCACTAAAAAGAACACCGTTGTATTCGGCGACGGTGAGTTTGAGTGTGACGTTACTCAATTATACAAAGGTTCTTTTTTAGACGAAGAAGGATTCTTAATTACGGCAGAAGGTGACAAAATTGATTTAACCGACGTGGACGTAGAAGTTGAAGTCGGCTTAAAAGATATAGAGATATCAGACGACCAAGACGTAGGTGGTGCAACAGGTAACATAATTTCTATAATCTACAAAGGCGACCACTATCAATTAATAGTACGTACTGACGAAAACGAAGAAGATTACGTTTTCGATACCGAAGATACTTGGAACGAAAACGACAGAGTATCTGTTATTATTAAACCCGAAAAAGTTAAACTTACCTTAAAACAGGAGATTAAAAGATGAACCAGCCGACTAAGGTTATAGGAAAAACCGAATACAAAAAACAAAAGAAGTCGGCAAAATCTTTTATACCGTTTTCAAGAAAACAGTTGTGTATTCCGTACGCATTGTTTATATTTATGTTTGTAGTATTACCGCTTTTAGTAGTAGTATATTACGCGTTTACCGATGCAAACGGCAGTTTTTCGTTATATAATTTTGCTGAATTCTTTACTAATACAACAAAAATCAGTACGCTTCTAATTAGTATTCTCGTGAGTATTCTAGTAACTGGAATATGTCTTTTAATAGCATATCCCGTAGCGTACGTTTTATCTAAAATGAAACAAAAAGTTGCTTTTATACTTTTGCTTTTGTTTATTACGCCTATGTGGATAAACTTCGTTTTGAGAGCGATGGCTATGAAAGAACTATTAAACCTGCTCGGAATACCGCTAGGTAACTTAGCGAATATTATAGGTTTAGTGTACGATTTCTTGCCGTTTATGGTAATGCCGATTTATTCAACACTTATTAAAATGGACAAGAGTTTAGAGGAAGCGGCGCTAGACCTTGGCGCAGGCAGGTCAAAAGTGTTTGCGTCAGTAACGTTACCTTTATCGATGCCGGGAATTATTAGTGGTGCGATGATGGTGTTTTTGCCCGTAATGAGTTGTTACGTAATAACCGATACGTTCAGCGGTAGCGAGGGCTTTTCTGTTATAGGTAAGCTTATTGCATGGTGTTTCTTAGGCGAAAACGGAACGCTAACCAACGTAAACGGTGGTGCGACTATATCACTTGTGATGCTCGTTATAATGTTTGTAACAATGCTACTAACGGGCGGTTTTAAAGATGAAAACGTAAGGGGGACGAATTTATAATGAAAAAATTCTTTTCTCGCGGATATATAATCTTAGTACTTGCGTTTATTTACATACCTATTTTTATACTCGTATTATACAGTTTTAACAGTGGGAAACTTATAGGGGCTTGGGAAAGTTTCAGTTTTAAGTGGTATTTAAAACTCGGCGAAATTAAAGACGTTGTATTTAATACCGTATTACTAGCGGTAATTTCGGCTATAATTGCAACGGTTTTAGGAACGTTAGGCGCAATAGGTATCTTTTACAGTAAGGGAAGACTTGGAAAAGCTGTTAAAGGCATGTCTCAAATACCTGTCGTAAACTCAGAAGTAGTAACAGCGTGTGCGCTCGTAATGTTATTTATGCTTTTAAGCGTCAACCACCGTTCAATTGTAGGGCTTTATATTGGACATATCTTACTTTCCGCACCTTTCGTGGTTTTGTCGGTAACACCTAAACTAAAACAAATGGATTCCTCGCTTTACGAAGCGGCGCTAGACTTAGGTGCAACTCCTATGCAAGCGTTGTTTAAAGTAATTTTACCCGAAATATTACCGGGAATATTCACAGGGTTTATGCTTGCGATTACTCTATCGCTTGATGATTATATAATAACGGCAACTCTTTCGCCGTTAGGTTACGATACGATAAGTACCGCAGTGTATAAAGCAATAGCGTTAACGACGGAAAAAGCTAGCGAAAAAGTTCCAATATATAGAGCATTAACTACTATAATATTCTTAGCAACAATAACGGTAGTAATAATAATAAATCTTAGGGCTAACCGCAAAGCGAAGGAGCAAAGATTATGAAAAAAGCCTTAAATTTAAGAAAAAGAATAGTTATATCGTTTTTAATATTTGCTTTAATAATTAGCGGAGTTAATCTAATCACCCCTAAACTCACGTACGCTGAACCAAGAGAAATAACAGTATTTTCTTGGGAGGATTATATCGACGAAAGTTTACTAGATACTTTTAAAGAAGAAACGGGAATTACCGTAAATTATTATACTTTTGCAGGTAACGAAGAGATGTACAACGAAGTCTTAAAAGACCCCAACGCTTGTAATCTTTTATGCCCGTCAGAGTACATGATACAAAAAATGCAAGACGAAGACTTAATTAAGCCTTACACAATACCCGAAAATTATAAAAAGAACGTCGCAGATATTATTGACGGAGTTTTTACTGATTTAGGGTTTTATACCGAAGATGGCAAAACGTACGCTTGCGGTTATATGTGGGGTACGATGGGTTTCGTTTACAATATGGAAACCATAACGGAAGAAGACCTTAATTCTTGGAGTGTTATAGGTGCACCGTTACTTAAAAACAAAGTAACCATAAAAGACAGCGTAAGAGATACTTATATAATGGCAGTAGGCGCGGTGTACGAAGAAGAACTTGAAGAATTAAAGAATACGTTAGACCCATTATCAAAAGAGTATAACCAAAAACTCACTGAAATTTTTAATCGACGTGACGACCAAACTATTGAAAAAGTAGAAAACTTTTTACAAGGCGCGCGACAAAATCTTTACGGTTTTGAGGTTGACAGCGGTAAAAACGATATAGTAACTGGTAAAATAGACGTAAACTTTGCTTGGAGTGGAGATGCAGTCGCAGCTATTGATGAAGGTGACTTGGCAGGCGCAACGTTAGGGTACGCAGTTCCCGACGAAGGTTCTAACGTATGGTTTGACGGCTTTGTAATGACTAAAAACACTAGTGGACAAAAAGAACAAGACTGTGTAGAGTTTTTGAATTTTATAAGTTCAACCGAAAGCGCGGCACTTAATATGGATTATATCGGTTATACTAGTGTTATCGCAGGTGAAGAGGTCTTTAATTACGTAAGCGACTGTTATACGGCAGAAAGTCTAACTATAAGCCAAGAAGAATACGACGAATTGGACGATGAAGAAAAAATAGAGTACGGTCTACTTAACGGTGAGTATTTATCTCAAATAGATACAGACCTTTACGGCGAATTAGTTCATAATTCCGAGGGCGTATATCTACAAACTTTTAAAATTGAAAACGGCGTTAGGGTTGACGACGAAAAGCAAGAAGTTTATGCTGTCGATTTAAAATACTTCTTTGACTCGACGGCGGAGGGCGATGAGTACGTTGTTTATTCAAGCGAATTAGGTCGGGGACTTTATGCTCAATACGCTGACGCTGAGACAATCAACCGTTGTGCCATTATGGATAATTTTGGTCCTGATGATTTATCTAGAATAAACGCTATGTGGAATAGGGTAAAATTAATCACATTATCCAACACCACAATCATACTAATAGTAGATGTAATCTTTATTCTGCTAGTGCTTTTAGCAGTTTTGAAATTTAAAAACGTAATTTTTAGAACAAGCGAGAAAGTTCCTGCAAGAAAAGCAAGAAGAATAAAAAAAGGTTATAAAATAATAAAAATAGAAAAGATTTAATCAAAAGATAAAGGTAAGCGTTAGGGCGCTTACCTTTAAAATTTTTATATGTAGTTGCAAATTTGAAAAATATGTGATATAATTCAAAAAAAGGAGATTTTTATGAGAAAATTTAAGATTCTATCCATTCTAATGTGTTTAGTTTTACTCGTCAGTGCTTTTACAGGATGTGGCACAGTAGAAGTATCTAAGTTATACGATACAGGTAAAATAAAAAAATCGTACGAGAAAGACGTACCGTATTCCACCTATTCAAAACTGTCGTACGAAAATAAGATTGTAGAGAGTTTTGGTAATATTATAGTTTTTGAAGATACTAACGCAACCCAAAATATTTGGACTTTTTACGATTATGCTAAGGGCAGTGTTGTTTATACTGAAACCCAACCTGCAAGTTACGACGTGGATATTGAGTTTGTTTCGTGCGGAGAAAACAAAGGTGTTTTCGCTATGGGGTATACTTGGATAGACGGAAACGGTAAAACACAGTACAAGATTGCTGTTCGCGACCTCAACGGCTTATTAATTAAAGATTTTCAATCTGAAAAAGAGTCGGAAGTTGAAGGTTTAGTTCCTAGCTCTAATTTGGACCTACTTAAAATAGGAAACGAAATTTACAGATTAAATAAAGACGACGTATATGAGTTAGTAGCAAAATTTAGTGATGCAAGCGTTATTCCAACGTTTGAGGCTAAAAACGGCGACAATTATTACGTTTTAGACACAGGTAAAGGTGCTGTAACCGTTTATAACAAAAAACTCGTTATGACGGGTTGTTACAATTTCCCGTCTTATGCAAACCAATTACAATGCTTTATTTTAAATAACGGCGACGTTTTGGTTCAATACCAAGTAGCTGAATCTTTATTCAGTGACGATTATACTTTTGTCGACGAAATGGTACCCATAACGTTGGTAACCCAAGTTATAGAGGTAGACAGTGGCGAAATAGAAGATAAAGACTTAGACCACGTTATAGTAGGGTTACAGTCAAGAGAAACTCTTTATGAAGACAACGTAATTCCCTTAAATTACGAATTTTTGAGAAAAAATATTAAAAATGGCGCTATCGTTCAAGAAATTGACGATGGTAAGCTTGATAAAACGTTAAAAGTTGTTAATTTAAGCAATTCTGGTAAGATTGCAGACAGATTCGACGATGTGTTCGTAGGTCAACCCAATCCCACTATTATTTCTAGTACTGACGTTAATCTAGGTTTGCCTAACGTTATTAATCACGAAAGATTTGTTGTTTCTAACGTGGCAGGTATGATTACTTTAACTGATGCAAGTGGTAGAGTAATAGGCGATATAACGGCAATCGATAAAATGAACAACAAGTATATCGTTATGAACGACACCATTTACGATTATGACCTAAAAGAAGTTGCAAGTTGTAAGGATTACGTAATATTAGAAAACTATTACCTGCAAAATTCTTTTGTATTTAAGAAATCAGTAGACGGAACGTTAAAATATTTCTTGTTCACCAACGGTGAATTTAAGTTAATTGCAAACGCTTCTGACGTAACTATTTTAAGCGCATATAAAAACGTATTGACTGTTAAAAATAATACTTCGGCTAAGATTTCAGTTTACACCGAAAGTTTAAACGTTATGTTTACCACCGATGCAACCATATCTCTTGAATGTGTATCGGAAGACGGCGGATTAGTTTTATACGGTTACAATCAAACGACTTCTAAATACGAAACTTATATCATTAAATAAATATTATTAAAACCAAAAAAAGCAAACACTTTTGTGTTTGCTTTTTTTTAATTAGTTATAACTTTATTTCAGAATACAACATTACCATTGAAATTGCTGTAATAGATGCGGTCTCCGTACGTAAAATGCGTTTTCCAAGAGAAAGGGTATAAATACCTGAGCTTTTTAGTATTTCTATTTCTTTATCATCAAATCCACCTTCGGGACCAATTAAAATACCGATTTTTAAATCCCTTTTTATTCTTGATAAAAATTCCGTGGTGTCAGTCATACCGTTAGCGTTTTCGTAAGGCGCACACGCTAAATCTAGCCCTTTAAGCATTTCAACGCAAGTATTAAAACTTACCGCATCATTAACCTTTGGAATTAAGGTGCGTTTGCATTGTTTGCCTGCACTTTCAGAGATTGCTTGCCACCGCTTAGTTTTAGCGTCTGGTTTGTCCAATTTACTTATTGAGCGTCTCATTTGTACTGGAATTATTTCATGCACGCCAAGTTCAACGGCTTTTTGAATAATAAATTCCATTTTATCGCTTTTAGGCAAACCTTGGAATAAATATATTTTTATGGGAAGTTCGGTGTCTTGAAAATCGTATTCAACGACTTTTACAAGCACTGCATCGTCTAAAAATTCTTTAATTTCGCATAGATTAGAAGTTTTTCCGTCGCTTACTAAAATCTTGTCGCCAAATTTTAAACGGAGAACGTTTTTAATGTGATTAAAATCACCACCTGAAATTCGGTACTCGTCGTTAATTGCTTTATTTTGAGTAAAAAAATTAAACATTTTATCACCTTAATAATCCCATTTAGGGATATACGCGGTATCCGCGCTTTGTTGTTTTTGATATAATAGATTAGTAAATCCTAAGCTTATAGCATAATCTATGACTGTTTCATATTCACGCTTGGTTAGTTTTCTTTTTAATTCAGGAAATTCATCGATTTCACCAAACGGCGTATATTGACTCATAACGTTTAAATAAATTTTATCTTTTAACTCGGTTAATACGTCAATAATCTTCTTGCTGTCGGTAACGTTTTGTGGTAAAACTAAATGTCTTACGACAGTTCCACTTTTTAACGTGCCGTCAGTAAAAAATTCTATTTTTTTATTAGCCATAAATTGAATGCAATTAAATGCAACTTCAAAATAATTACGCTTACTAGTATATCTAAACGATATGTCAGGGGAGAAGAATTTTAAATCAGGTAAATATACGTCTACATATTTATCTAATTCTTTTAAAATTTCTAATTCTTCATATCCGTGCGTGTTATAAACGATAGGTATCGACGGTTTATAAATCTCTAACGCTCTAATAATTTTATCAGCGTAATGTGTGGCGGTTACAAGATTAATATTGTGAGCACCTTTGTTTTCGAGTTCAGCAAAAATATCTATAAGTTGGTCAATGGAAATTTCTTTACCCCTAGCATTTCTCGATAACTCATAATTTTGACAAAAGACACATTTAAGCGAGCAACCTATAAAAAATATGGTGCCCGAACCGTTTATACCTGAAATGAAAGGTTCTTCAAATGGATGAAGATAATATTTTGCAATTTTTATATTGTCGTTTGCTCCACAAACGCCAAGCTGAGTTTTTCTGTCAATATTACAACGATTGGGACAAAGGTTACATAAATTATTCAAGTTCAAAGGCTCCGTTATAAAGTTGATAATATTTACCTTGTTTTTGTAAGAGTTCGTCGTGAGAGCCACGTTCTATAATTCTACCGTTTTCAAGCACCATAATAACGTCAGAATTTTGAACGGTGGAAAGTCTGTGCGCGATAACGAAAACCGTTCTACCTTCCATAAGTCTGTCCGTGCCTTTTTGCACCAACGCCTCGGTTCTGGTATCAATAGAAGAAGTCGCTTCGTCTAAAATCATTACTGGCGCGTCTTTTACCGCTGCGCGAGCGATAGATAAAAGTTGACGTTGACCTTGCGAAAGGTTTGCGCCGTCTGCGGTGAGCATAGTATTGTAGCCGTTAGGTAAACGGGTAATAAAATCATGCGCGTAAGCAAGTTTTGCCGCGTCAATACATTCTTCGTCAGAAGCGTCAAGTCGTCCATATCTAATATTTTCCATGACAGTGCCTGTAAACAGGTTAGTGTCTTGTAATACAATACCCAAAGAACGCCTTAAATCGCTCTTTTTAATTTTATTGATATTAATGCCGTCGTAACGAATTTTTCCGTCTGCAATGTCGTAAAAACGGTTAATTAGATTAGTAACAGTAGTTTTCCCAGCACCAGTGCTACCTACGAAAGCTATTTTTTGACCGGGATGCGCGTATAGACTTACGTCGTGTAAAACAATTTTATCTTCCAAGTAACCGAAATCAACTTCGGTCATTTGTATGTCGCCCATTAAGCGGGTATACGTTATAGAGCCGTCAGCTTTATGCGGATGTTTCCATGCCCATAAACCCGTTCGCTGGTCAGTTTCGGTTATGTTGCCGTCGTCGTCAATATTGCAGTTCACTAACGTTACGTACCCGTTGTCTTCTTCTGGTTCGGCATCCATAAGTTCAAACAATCTAGACGCGCCCGCGAGTCCCATAACCACCGAGTTGATTTGTTGCGAGGCTTGATTTATATTGCCCGTGAACTGTTTGCTGATTGGTAAAAAAGCTATAATAGTAAGAATAAATACCGATGGGTTTTCAATTTTACCTAAAATTGTAACGTTACTTACGTTAAGGGCAACTAGTAAACCGCCAATGAAAGCAATTAAAACGTATAAGATATTGCCCAAATTTCCCATTATAGGCATTAAAACGTTAGCGAACGAATGGGCGCTAGTTGCGTCTTTGCAAAGTTGGTCGTTTTTAATATCAAAATCACGTTTGGCTTGGTCTTCATGACAAAAAACTTTAACAACTTTTTGACCTTGTATCATTTCCTGTATGAAACCTTCTTCGGCACCAAGAGAGATTTGCTGTTTCATAAAAAATTTAGCACTGTTTCCGCCAATAACTTTGGTTGCTAAAAACATAAAGAATACACCGACGAACATAACGAGCGAAAGCCAAATGCTAGATGTTAGCATAATAACCAAAAGCGTTGTAACGCTGATTAGTGCAGAGTATAGGCTTGGAATACTTTGGGATACTAACTGTCTAATTGTATCTGTGTCGTTAGTATAAGAACTCATTATATCGCCAGTTAAATGCGTGTCAAAGTACCTAATGGGAAGCGTTTGCATTTTATTGAAAACGCCCGTTCTTATTTGATGTAAAAAGTTTTGCGTAACTTTCGCCATTGTTCGGGTGTTGATAAGATTACAGATAATAGACGTCAAATAAACCGTCGCCATAATCACGAATAACGTTATAAGTCCTGACAATACTGCGTCTAAGCCTGTGTTGATACCCGTTTTAATGAGTTTTAAAAGTTGTTTTAAGAATATCGATGACGCAACTCCTGTAATAGCACTAACCGTTAAACAAACGAAAACAACGGCAAGCGATTTTTTGTTATTGGAAAAAAGGAGGTTTAAAACTCGCTTTAACGTACCTTTTTTTGCTTTTGGTCTAGGAGCACTACGACGAGCCCCGTTTCTAGGCATGGGTAATTGTCTAGCCATTAGATTTCACCCCCTTTATTTTGTTCGTTGTTTTGAGAATAATATAATTCCTTATAAACGGCATTATCTTTAAGTAGCGTATTGTGAGTTCCGACAGCAGTAATAGTACCGCCTTCCATAATAAAAATTTTATCGGCGTCTTGAACTGACGCTATGCGCTGGGCGATAATAATTTTAGTCGTTTGGGGAATATATTTTTTAAATGCTTGTCTAATTAGAGCATCGGTTTTAGTGTCGACAGCGCTGGTTGAATCATCCAGAATAAGAATTTTAGGTTTTTTAAGTAAAGCTCTCGCTATACACAAACGCTGTTTTTGACCACCTGAAACGTTGACGCCACCTTGTTCTATATGTTTGTCAAGAGGCATACTGTCTATTTGGGCTAGTTTTAACGCGTTTAAAATTTCTTCGTCGGAAGCAGTTGGGTTACCCCATTGCATATTATCTCTGACAGTTCCGGAAAACAGAACGTTCTTTTGTAAAACCATAGCAACTGAATTTCGCAAAGCGTCTAGGTCGTAATCCTTAACGTTTATTCCACCCACTTTAACTTCGCCTTGTTCTACGTCGTATAGGCGGGGTACAAGCTGTACTAACGTCGTTTTGCTCGAACCAGTGCTACCTATAATACCGACTGTTTCACCACTTTTAATTTCAAGGTCAATATCTGATAACGCATATTTGTCTGCTGTTTTAGAATACTTAAAACTTACGTTGTCAAAAGAAATACTACCGTCTTTAATTTCGGTAAACGCGTTTTCTTTGGAGACTATTGTAGGCTGTTCGTTAATAACTTCGGCAATTCTTTTAATGCTAGCAGTACTCATAATAAGTTGTACCATAATAAACGATAACATCATAAGAGACATAAGCATTTGGAAAGAATAAGTCATAAAACTTTGTAATTCAGTCATTTTGAGCAGTGTTTCTTTTGAATTTATAATAAGCATAGATCCGACGACGTATAGTGCAATAAGTCCTCCGTAAACACAGAAGTTCATTAAAGGCGAATTAAAAGCGATAATTTTTTCTGCCTTTGTAAAATCGTCTTTGACGTTAGACGATGCTTTATTAAATTTATTTATCTCGTAATCTTCTCTTACGTAAGATTTTACTACACGCATACCTCGTAGATTTTCTTCAACAGACTCGTTCATTTTGTCGTATTTTTTAAATATTCTGGTAAAGAAAGGTATAGCCTTAGACATTATTATAATAAGACCGATTGCAAGTATCGGTGTAGTACATAAGAAAATTAATGCCATTTTGGCATTAAGTGTAAAGGACATAACCATAGAGAAAACGAGCATAAAAGGAGCTCTGACAGCAGTTCTTATTATCATCATATAACTCATCTCAACGTTCATAACGTCGGTAGTCATTCTGGTGATTAAACTCGACGACGAAAATTTGTCTATATTAGAGAAAGAATAGTCTTGAATTTTATAAAACATATCCTTTCTTAAATTTTTTGCAAAACCACTGGAAGCGACAGCGCAAAACCTACCCGACAACGCACCGCAAGCGAGCGATAAAAATGCAAGAGTTAATAGTGCTAAGCCAAACCAAAGAATAGTTCCAACCAGTTGGGGACTACCGTTTTGGTAAAGAAAAGATATTATTTTGACAGAGATGGGGTTAGGGTTTAGAGTGTTTCCTGTTACGTAGTCGATTGCGCCTAATAAAAGCGTCATAACGTAAGGAATTAAACATTCCAAAATAACTTCAAGCGCTATAAAAAAGGGCGCTAAAATAGACGGTTTCTTATATTCACGAATAGATTTAGTTAAAGTTTTTACCGACGGAAAGAAACTGTTCGAGTTAAGTGTTTTAGTGGAATTTTTCACGTTAGTTCTCCTTTTTAAAAACGTCTATTATAAAGTCAGTAGACGGGAAATCGAAATGTTTTTTAAATTCTTTTGGACATAAAATAAAACAAAGTGTTGCGCCTTGTATTATAGAATTATATAGTTTTGTGCATTCAACAGCACTGTACTTATTGCTAAAATCTCCGTTTTGAATTCCATTTTCAAAAAAGGACGTCATTTTTACGTGAGGGGGAGCGTCGCACTTAGGCGGAAGTTCTCCCGATTCAGCCTTATTAAAAACTGTTGAAACAAAGAAATAATATTTATAAGCAAAAAGCTCGTCTTTTTTAATGTTGCAAAAAGCGTAATCTGTGAGATTTTTTAACTTATCCAAGTAGCTAGTGGGCATTTTTATAACTTCGTCCATGTGTTCTATCATACCTCTACCACGAAGAGAAGAAACTTCGTCAAAAATCTCTTTTTTGCTACTAAAATAATGATAAAAAAGACCGTGACTGCACTTAGCTTTTTTAACGATATCGTCTACCGTAGTAGACTGATAACCTTTTTCACAGAATACTTTTAACGCCGATAAAATAATTTTTTCACGACGTTTCTCTCTTACTGAAATTTGGCATTTTCTCTCACTCATATCTATATCCCTTATTGACGCAAAAGTCAACAAGTTTATTATACAATATTTGGTTTTTTTATGTCAATTAATTTAACGATAAAATAATAAAAATTGACACAAAAGTCAATAAGGTTGTAGTCGAAAAAAGTCGACATTTTTATATGATAAAAAAATACCGAAAATAAATACAGTTTAAGAGTAAAAGTATATTGACAAAACCTTAAAAAATATGCTAAAATAATTCGGTTAAAAGCAAAAGATTAAAGGTGAGCGAAAAATGAAAAGTTTTTTTACCAGCGAAAGTGTAACGAGCGGACATCCCGATAAGGTTTGTGACATAATTTCAGATTCTGTTTTAGACGCTTATTTAACAGGCGACCCCAAATCGAGGGTTGCGTGTGAATGTGCCGTTTCTACCGATTTCTTGCTAATTATGGGAGAAGTAACGTCGAAAGCAAAAGTAGACGTTAAAAGAATTGCAAGAAACGCCATAAAAGAAATAGGGTACACTGAAAAAGGAGTTGGATTTTCTGCCGATAAAGTGAAAATTAAGCTTAAATTACATCGTCAAAGCCCCGATATTGCTATGGGCGTAGATTCTTCGTACGGATTTTCGGGCGAAGACGCTTACGATAGAATAGGAGCAGGCGACCAAGGTATAATGTTCGGTTACGCTTGCACCGAAACCAAAGAACTTATGCCGTTGGCAATAATGCTTTCGCATAAAATGTGTAAAAAATTAGAAGAGGTAAGAAAATCGGGCGAACTTAGCTATCTTCGTCCAGACGGCAAAGGACAAGTTACCGTTGAATACGAAAACGGAATTGCTAAGAGAATAGACACGGTAGTATTATCTTCTCAACACGACAAGACCGTCACTACCGAGCAGTTAAGGATTGACTTAAAGGAAAAGGTAATAGACAAAATTTTACCTAAGGAATTATTAGACGAAAACACTAAATATTTTATTAATCCCACGGGAAGGTTTGAAGTAGGCGGTCCCGACGGAGATTCAGGTTTAACTGGAAGAAAAATAATAGTTGATACCTATGGTGGTATGTGTCCGCACGGAGGCGGGGCGTTCTCGGGTAAAGACCCGACTAAGGTTGACCGTTCTGCAACCTATATGGCAAGATACGTATGTAAAAACGTAGTAGCGTCTGGACTTGCAGACGTTTGTCAAATACAAGTGGCGTATGCAATCGGCGTTGCGAAACCCGTATCGGTTAAAATCAACACTTTTGGTACTGGAAAATTATCAGACGAAAAACTTGCAGATATTGTTGTAAAAGAATTTGATTTAAGACCTATGGCTATTATAGAAAAACTAAAACTTAACAGCCCCGTGTATAAAAAAACTGCAAGTTACGGTCATTTCGGCAAAGAAGAATTTGCGTGGGAGCAGACTGATAAAGCTGATGATTTGAAAAAATATCTTTCATGAGTTTAGTATCGCGTTTTAAAAATTTTTTTAACAAATATTTATTTAATACAAAATGGCGTTGCATGGTGTGTGGCAGAGAAATTTTTGACGGCGGATATTTTTGTTCAGACTGCAAAAATCAATTGCCGTTAAACGATTCTAATATATGTGACAAATGCGGACGTAAAACTATACAAAATCAACCCGTTTGTACTACTTGTAAACAAACTGAACAATGTTTTGATAAGGCGAGGTCAACGTTTGTTTATAGCAAACCTATAAATCAGTTCATACAAAAACTAAAATTTTATCACAAAAAGTTTTACGCAGAAATTTTAGGCGAATACTTATCGGTAACGTATTTTAAGCATATG
>JAZRGZ010000033.1:0-6389 GCA_045644505.1 Christensenellaceae bacterium
AACGACTAATTTTGATATGCAAGGCAAAACGCCTTGCATATTTATTTAAATTAAGTAATTTTACCGTTACCTAAAAGCATAAAATATCGAATAAAGGAGCGGTAAAATGAAAATACTAAACAAAAAACTGACAGTTATAACTAACGCAATTTTAGGCTTTGTAATTATAGTAGTGGCTTTTATAAGCTTTTCACCAACCAGCATAGTTCCTATCTACGGTGGGGAAAGAGTTCAAGCCATTTATAGCGGTAACAAACAAAACAATAACGTTTCGCTTATGGTAAACGTTTACGAAAACGCAGACGTCGTGTGTGAAATGATAGAGGTTTTGAATTCATACAACGCAAAAGCCACCTTTTTCGTCGGTGGATGTTGGGCTGACGATAATAAGGAAACGCTTGTAAAAATTGTTGAAAGCGGTCATGAAATTGCAAATCACGGCTATTTTCATTTAGACCATAAAAATTTAGATTACGAAAAAAATTACCAAGAAATAAACCTTACGGGAGTTATAATAAAATCGTTCACAGGGGTAACGCCAACTCTGTTTGCGCCACCGTCGGGAAGTTTTTCCGACCATACCTTAGAATCGGCGTTCAATCTTAATTATAAAGTAATAATGTGGTCGAAAGACACGATAGATTGGCGGGATTCGGACGTAAACCTCATTGTAAAACGCGCGACAAAAAACCCCGAAAGCGGTGATTTTATTCTAATGCACCCCAAAAAGCATACGTTAAAGGCTTTACCAACTATTATAGAGTTTTATCAAAATTCAGGATTTGGTCTTAAAACGGTAAGTGAGAATTTAAGTGAATAATGGAGAAATTATGAGATATACAAAAAAATTTGATAACGGTTTGCGTCTTGTTATAGACAAAATAGACGGATTATTTTCAGTGAGTGCGGGCGTTTTGGTTAAAACGGGTAGCGCAAACGAAACAGAAAAAGAAAACGGCATTTCACACTATATAGAACACGCTTTGTTTAAAGGCACGAATAATCGCTCGGCTTTTGAAATTTCCGACTATATAGACAGACTTGGCGCGCAAATAAACGCGTTTACTTCAAAAGAAATGACTTGTTATTATACAAAATCAATTTCAGAGCATTTAAACGAGTGTTTAGAAGTATTAGCAGACTTGTTTTTTAATGCAACCTTCGACCCCGAGGAAATGAAAAAAGAAAAGGGCGTTATCATAGAAGAAATTAATATGAGTGAGGATACCCCCGAAGACGTTTGTTTAGACCTGTTAGCAAGTGCTTACCACGGCGACGAAGGGTTAGGACGCACGATTTTAGGTTCAAAAGAAAACATACTGTCGTTTAGTAAAGACGACGTAGAAGCGTATATGGACAAGTATTATACAGCCGATAACGTTGTTATATCGCTTGCAGGTAACGTGGACGTAGACGACGCGGTCGATACCGTACGAAAATTGTTTGCAGATAAGTTTACAAGAACAAAATCTAAACCTCAAATAAAAACAAAATCAAAGAATTATAAAAACGTCTATAAAACCAAAAAGATAGAACAAACGCATATTGCTTTATGTATGCCCGCCGTTAAGATGAACAGCGAAAAAGTAGACGCCTTAAATATCGCAAACATAATCTTCGGTGGTGGTATGAGCAGTAGACTTTTCCAAAAGATAAGAGAAGAACTTGGTTTGGCGTATAGCGTTTACTCGTATTTATCGTTATATAAAGACCGTGGCGTTTTGGAGATTTATGCAGGGGTAAGCACTAACAAGCGCGACCAAGCGGTAAAAGCAATACTTGCTGAAATACAAAAAATAATAGCAAAGGGCGTAACCGAGCAAGAGTTTTTGCGCGGTAAAGAACAAATAAAAAGCGCTTTTATAATGGGAAGAGAAAGTACTTCTTCGCAAATGTTATTAAACGGCAGATATATGTTGTTTAGAGATGAGGAGCTTGATTTTACTGAACGTATGAAAAAGATAGATTCTGTTACCTTAGACGACGTCAACAAGGTTATAAAAGAAATTTTTACCGTAAAAAATATAGCTACTTCGACGGTAGGACCTAAAAAGAGCGCTTTAAAAATTAAATAGAAAATATTATAGAGCGTAAAAGGACTTTTAAGCGATTAAAAGTCCTTTTTTTTGTGTATTGTGAATATAATTTGAATATGAGATTTAGTAGGATTTTAGCGTTGATTTTGTCTTTATTCTGTATAATATTCACAGTTTTTTACGGAGTTGATAAAATAGGGGGAAAAAAACAGTTCACAAACCCCGTTGAATTTAAGGGTGTTCTTAATTTATGGCATATCGAAACCTTTGAAGGAGGACACGGTTCGAGAAAGCAGTTTCTCGTTGACGTTGCAAGCAGTTTTGAAAAAGATAACGACGGCGTTCTTGTTATGGTCATATCGCATACGGTAACAAGTGCGAACCAAGCACTTGAAAACGGAGAAAAGCCCGATATGATTTCTTACGGGGCTGGGACTGTGTATACTGATATGAAACAAATAAATTGTCTATGCGATTTTGCAGGCGGAAAAGTGGACGAAAAAATTTATGCTGTACCTTGGTGCAAAGGTGGTTACGTTATTTTTGAAAATCCAAAGTATAACGATAAAAAATCACGGCAAAAATCTATAATGGTATCTAAGTCAATCAAAAATGCTCCGTTGATAAACCTATGTTTAGAAGAAAATTATTCTGAGTACGGTGATGTCTACGTGAAAAGTCCGCTTGACGCTTACGTGGAATTTGTCGCAGGTAAACATAAATACTTTTTAGGCACTCAGCGAGACGTGGTACGGTTTAGCAACCGTGGATTTGCCGTGGAAACTAAACCATTACAGGGTTTTAATGACCTTTATCAATACATATCTTTAACTTGCGACGACGAAATAAAAACCCTTTATTCGGAAAAGTTTATAAATTATTTATTAAGCGAAGAAATTCAAAAAAAACTATATAAAATTTCGATGTTTTCAGAGTTTTACCAAAATGATTACCAAGACCAAATCTTAAATTTTATGCAAAATATCACGCCCATATATACGTTGTCTGCATTTTCGTCTTCGCAACTCATAGACGATTTAAACTTAATGAGCGACAATTATCTAAATGGAAAGCTTACCGATATAGCAAAAATAAAAAATGTTTTAATATTATCTTGAAAAAAAATATAATTTATAGTAAAATATAAAAGGAGAGTTATGGACTTTTTGCAAAGTCAGCAAAGTTTTACTTTGGATAAAATTTATAAAGATTTTTCTCTTAAAAATAACTGCGGTTACGGGGTAGGTGGAAAAGCAGATTTTTACGTTGAACCTACAACTTTTGTATCGCTAAGAACTGTAATTGAGTTATTTTGTAAAAACTGCATAAATTACAAAATAATAGGTAACGGAACAAACTTACTTATATCGGAAAAGGGGTTTAACGGTGCTATAATATGCGCTAAAAAACTTAAAGGAATAAGCATTAAAAAGGATAAAGTTTACTGTTGTTGTGGGGAAACTCTTAATTCTTTAATAAATTTTTGTTTTGACAACGGATTTACCGGAATAGAAGAACTATGTGGAATACCTGCGACAGTGGGTGGAGCAGTAGTTATGAACGCCAGTGCATACGGAAAAAGCGCTTCTGAGTATATAGAAACCGTTGATTTATTAAAAGACGGTAAACTTTTAAGGGTTGATAAACACGATTTAAATTTTGGTTACAGAAAAAGTTTATTACAAGAATTGAAACTTCCGATATTAGCGGTTACGTTTAACTTTCCAAAGTCTAACGCTAAAATTGGAAGTAAAGAACTTATAAAATATTGTTCAGTGTTGAGAAAAGATTGTCAACCGAAAGGAAAATCTTGCGGTTCGGTATTTAAGAACACGGATAGTTATAAAGCAGGATTTCTGATAGAGCAGGCAGGGTTAAAAGGTGCTTGTTTTGGGAAAGCCAAAGTGTCTATAAAGCACGCTAATTTTATAGTAACAGAAGACGGCGCAACAGCTAGCGACGTATATAATCTTATAAGTTTTATTAAAACAAAAGTAAAAGAGAAATTTAACGTAGAATTAACCGAAGAAATAGAGTACGTAGGGGAATTTTAATGATATTAACGTCAGATTATCATACGCATACAATTTTTAGTCACGGTAAAGGGGACGTGTTAGAAAACGCCTTAGTGGCGAAAGAAAAAGGGTTAAAACAGCTGGGAATTACAGACCACGGATTTTCGCACCCTGCTTTTGGTTTAAGAAACAGAAAACTTCCAAAATTAAAAGTATTATGTAAACAGGCATCCGAACAAACTGGTGTAGAAGTATTATGCGGTATAGAATCTAACGTTATATGTGAAAGCGGTAAAACCGATTTAACACCTGACAAATACGACCATTTTGATTTGTTCTTAGCGGGTATGCACAAATGTATTTTATTTAAGCCCAAAAGTATGTTTACTTTGGGAATACCTAACGTTTTTTATTCTACATTTAAAATAGAAAATCCGCCTAAAAGATTGTTTAAATCGAACACAAAAGCATTTGTAAACGTGATTAAAAAGAACCCCGTTGACGTAATAACTCACTTAAATTATTGCTGTTATTCTGACGCAGTTGAAATTGCGAAAGTGGCGTCTGATTACGGAACTTATTTAGAACTCAGTTCTAAAAAAACGCATTTAACCGACGAGGAAATACTAAAAATTTTAGACACGGGCGTTAATTTTGTCATAAACTCGGACGCGCATACTCCGGATAGAGTAGGGGATAAAACACTTGCCGAGAGTTTGGTTAAAAGACTGAATATTCCCGAAGAAAGAATTCATAACATAAACGGAAAATCTCCGAATTTTAGATTTAAGGCTTTTAAGGAGAAAAATTTATGAACTTCGGTGAGAATTTAAAAAACGAAATACTTTCTAAGCCAATAAAAGAAAAACACTGTAAAAAAGCCTTTTTAGCCGGAATTATAAGAGGTTCGGGTGAAATATACGAAAACGAGGGAGAACTAGGGTTTCAGTTTAGGGTAAGTAGTGAAGAAACGGCTATGCAAGTGTCGTTGATGTTAAAATCTTTGTTTAACTACGACGTAAGAGAAATTTCCGTTTCAGAGGACAGGCTTAACGCAAAAGATAAAATTATCATCAGCGTTAGCGGTCAAAGGGCGTATGATATACTATTAGATTTGGGTGTTTTAATTGAAGACCAAAACGACGTAATATTAAACTTAAAATTCTACGGTGAGATTGCCGAAAAAGAGTGTTGTTTGCGCTCTTTTATCAAAGGTCTATATTTAAGCAACGGTACTTGCACCATACCAAACAGTCAAAACAATACTAAAACTGGTTATCATTTAGAGATGGTATTTTCTCATTATACGCCAGCATTAGAAACTAGTGAAAAATTGGCAGAATTCGGTGTTTTAACAAAAGTTACAAGAAGAAAAGACAGTTTTATAGTTTATATAAAGAGTGCAGAGGAAATAAAAGATTTCATAGCCTTTTTACCTGCGCCTTTAAGCGTATTAAAACTTACTGATATAATGATAAACAGAGATTTATCAAACAACAGTAACAGACAAAAAAACTGTGATTTAGGCAACGTAAACAGACAAATAGAAGCGTCTATCAAGCAGATAGACGCGGTGGAAAAAATCGCAGAGATTATAGGCTTAGAAACCTTAAAACCCGATTTAAAAGAAACAGCTACGTTAAGACTTAATAACCCCGACGACACTCTAAACGAGCTTGCTGAAAAACTAAAAGTAACTAAAAGTTGTTTAAATCATAGGTTAAGAAAATTACTAAGTATTGCAAACGAATTATAAGGAAAAACAAATGTCAAATTTCGTTCATTTACACGTACACACCGAATATAGTCTACTTGACGGACTTACCACAATTCCGCTTGCCGTAAAGAAAGCGGGGGCGTTAGGTATGCCCGCGCTTGCTATGACCGACCACGGCAACCTTTACGGAGCAATCAGTTTTTACGATACTTGTTGTGAGTATAATAAAAATGCAAGGAAGGAAGGCAAACAAACTGTCAAACCCATATTCGGTACGGAATTTTACGTATGCGACGATTTAACTGTTAAAGCAAAAGGCGTTACTGAGGACAATGAGAGTGACAGAAGACACTTAGTCTTGCTTGTTAAAAACGAACAAGGCTATAAAAATCTTTCACTTCTAAACGCCATTGCTTTTCGTGACGGATATTATTATAAACCCAGAATAGACTTAAAGACGTTAAAAGAACACAGCGAGGGGTTAATTTGCTTATCGGCTTGTATTGCAGGCGATATTCCGCAAGCAATTTTAAGGCATAACTATGAAAAAGCCGAACAGTTAATTTGTTGGTTTAAAGAGGTTTTCGGTGAAGACTTTTATCTAGAAATTCAAAATCACGG
>JAZRGZ010000034.1:0-29552 GCA_045644505.1 Christensenellaceae bacterium
TGTCATTATAAAAAACTAAATAGGTAAAATTTTTTAAAAATTTCCAAATCTTTCCAAATATGACAAACAGTTGTCAGTATAGGGTAGTAATATAAATGCAAACACAAACAAATGTTCGTAAATCTAAATATTATATAACAAATACGAACTTTGTCAAGGGTTATATGACCTAAAAAAGTAAATTTTGTACAAAAATAAATAATTTTGTTCAAAAATGTCATATAACGTTGACTTACGAGGTTTTGTAAAGTTAAAATAGGTGTGTTTCCGGAAAAATATTACAACATTAAGGAGAATGACATTGAATACTCTATACACAAAAGTTTTGCTTTACGCTTACCCTAATATCGAATCGCTTATTGACCAAATAGACGAACTTATAGAAAAAAAAGCTTTAAGTTCTATGGATTCTCAACAACCTTGCATTGAAATTTGCAATTCTGTTATCGGACTTATTAAGGAAAAAGATTTATATCTTGATTTAATGGTTACCTTAGACGGTATCTTTGAAAATTTTACCGAAGAAGAAATGCTTTGCATTGAATATAAATACTTCTTAGTTAGAGATAAGGTAAAGTTTCGCGATTTTGACTACACCAGCAAGCAATATTTTAGACGCCAGAATAAGATTTTAGAAAAAATTAAAAGACGTTTAGAAAAAAGAGGTTACGACGATAACTTTTTTAAGGAAAAATATATGCCTATTAAGTTTATTAATTCTCTTTTAAGAGGTGTTAAAGAACGAGAAAAACTTATTATTAAAAACAAAAAGAAAGAAACTTCTTATATTGAAGACAAAAAGGCGTTTGCGTAACACAAGGCTTACCGAGCGCATTTTATATAAAAAAGGCGCTCCGTGAGGGGCGTCTTTATAAATTATTCGTATTCATTTTCATCGTAATAGGAGTTAATGTTTGTATCGAATTCAGTACGTTTTTTTGTAACTACGAATAATCCGATTATACCAGCAATTGTTAGACAGACAATTATTATTATTTTTATGGTGCTATTATCGGTAGAAATGGTTGTGCTTTGTTGTGTGTCGGGTGGATTGTCAGGCAATAGCACTTCTACGTCTGTTTGTAAAAACGTCAGTTCATTTGGATGGTTTTCTATTGAAAAAGGTTGTATTTCCGTTTCTTTGACGTAACCTAATTTACCATTATATCCAACGTAATAGAGATTACCTTGTTCAGTGGGCAAAACACCGTAAAAATCTAACTGCCTTGACGGGAACACGTATTGCATAGGATTAGAAACGGAGCTGTCAGAATATATTATCGACGGTGTTAGAGTGTAAATTTTTACATCAACGTAAGGATTTTCCACAGTCAATCCGTCGTCATGAAGAAGGTCGGTAGGAACGAATCCGTCGATTTTTATACTGTTTTTTCCGTAGCACTCAACGTGTGAATAGCCGTTTTCATACCCGATAACTTTTACGTAATAGGTATATGGAAGATAAAATAACGGTTCATTGTCGCTGTAATTTGCAAAAAATGGCGTATCGTCAGTTATTACACGCATGTAAGTACTTTCCGCTTTGACAGGTTTCGTTTGAGGTAAAATACAGGCAACGCAAGATAACAATAAAATTAAAACAAATATTATTTTTTTCATAAAAATCCTTAAAAGTGAAAAGATTATATAACGAGATTTTTGGTAAAGCGAAAAAGAATTTATCAAAAATATACTTAAAATGTCGTAAATACTTTTGAGAGTTTAAACGGAAAGTTTGCATAATGAATGCATATACTCTTATTAAGTATGAGAAAAACCTTTCAAAATTCACTGATTACTAGAATTTTATCGTTAATTATTACTTCGTCTTTAATATTTGGATTATGTGTTGGGCTTTACGTAGGGATTGAAAAAAAAGTTTATCCGCTTCATTTCAAAGACGAGATAGAGTATTTTTGTGATAAGTGTGAGTTGGATTTTTATCAGGTAATTTCAGTGATAAAAATAGAGAGTGATTTTAATCAAAACGCTGTAAGCGTTAAGGGTGCGAAAGGGTTAATGCAATTATTGGATACTACTGCTGAATACGTAGCTAAAATGATAGGGAAAAAACATTATAACGTTTTTATTCCGCGCGACAACATCGAATTAGGTTGTCATTATCTTAAATATCTTTTAAATAAGTTTAACGTAACTAATACTGCTCTATGCGCCTACAATGCTGGCGAAGGAAACGTAAAAGACTGGCTAGAAGAAAAATCGTTTAGCGAAGATGGAAAAACGTTAAAAGTTATACCTTATAAAGAAACGCGAGAGTATATATTAAAATTTGAAAAAACTTTCGCAAAATATAAAAAATTATACGGAAATCTTCTTGACAAACAATAAATTATTGAGTATTATAATAAGGCTAACTTGCGAGGGTGGCGGAATTGGCAGACGCGTACGTTTGAGGGGCGTATGGTTATCCGTGTGGGTTCAAGTCCCATCCTTCGCACCAAATAGGGTGTTTTTTATCGAATTCAGGCGAGAAAACACCCTTTTTTCATGCCTATTTTGTAGTTTTAATTACAATATCAATTTTTTCAAATACTTTTTTAAGAAAAATATAATTTTTTTAAAAAACTACTTTCATTTTTTAATTTAATATAGTAAAATGTATATATGTTTCTTAAAAGGAGTACTTTTTATGCAAAAGATTAAAAAACAATACGGCATTTGGACCGGTATTGCAATGGTTATCGGCATAGTTATCGGTTCAGGTGTTTTTATTAAGGCAGGCGGTGTTCTTAGTAAGGCAGGTGGCGACTTAAAAACCGCGCTTTTAGCTTGGCTTATCGGCGGTATTATCATGATTACTTCGGGTTTTTGTTTCGCGGTTTTTGCAACTAAGGTTAGAAAATTTAACGGCGTTGTTGACTACGTAGAAGCTGCTACTAACAAAAAAGTAGGCTATTTTATCGCTTGGACGATGACAACACTTTATTATCCTATCATCACTTCGGTAGTTGCTATTTTTGCAGGACATTACTTTTTTAGAATGTTTGGTCATAGTTACTGGTACGGTGACTGGCAAGTATTATTATTTGCATTTGCATTTATTACGCTCTCAGTAATCCTTAACTATTATTCGCCTAAGCTTTCAGCAAAATTTCAGGTATCAGCAACGGCTATAAAACTTGTTCCTATCGCAATTATTGTTATTGTCGGTTTATTTGCTACTCTTATAATAGGACCGGAGTTTGGTGTAATTAACGCATTTAAAAATAGTGCTGAAACTGGTACTGCTAACTTTGGTGCCGCAATTACAACTACTGCTTTTGCTTACGAGGGGTGGGTTTGTGCAACGTCAATTAACGCAGAACTTAAAGATTCTAAGAAAAATCTTCCCAGAGCGCTTGTTTTTGGAACTATTGCTATTCTTATTTTCTACATATTATACTACGCATCACTTTCGGCTATTCTCGGTAACAGTGGTGTTGTTGAAGCTGACGCTAACGCTCCCATAGTAGTATTTGAAAGAATTTTCGGTAATTTTGGCGGTATTTTGTTTACGTTGTTTATTACTATTTCTTGTATGGGTACTGTAAACGGCTTAGTTATCAGTTCTTGCCGTGGTATGTACACGCTTTCTTGCCGTGGTCAAGGAATTTGTCCCAAAAAGTTTTCTAAACTCAGTGTAAACGGTTCAACTTCTTTCTGGTCTTGTGTTTACGGTTACGCTTGTACTACCGTAATCTTGGCTTTATGGGCGCTTATCTTCAATAACGATTGGTTCCTTTCTAAATTCGGTGCATTAGACGAACTTGTTTGCGCTATAATCTATGCGTTATATATTACTATGTACGTTTGCATCATACGTAAGTTTAAGGACGTTGGCGTGTTCAAGCGTTTCGTAATGCCCATTATTGCAATAATCGGTTCGATATTCTTTACACTTTGTGGAACGGGCTTGTTTACGCTTATTACTACCGGTTCTACTACTGGACTTGTAAACTTTGCTTTCTTTATTATATTGTTTGTAATCTTCGTAGGACCGTCAATCTTCTTTTATAGAAAAGACGCAGAACCCTTAGTTGCCGATGTAAATTTTGAAGACGAACAAACTGCTGAGTAATTTAAATCAAACCAAATTAAAAAATCCACTAGGTCATCTAGTGGATTTTTCTATTTTCATTGATTTATAAATTGATTTCTGGTATTCCGTCGAAACCCTTTTTTAGGTCGTCTTCGGTGGGGATATAATCGCCCATTTCACCATCGTTGTATTTTTGATATGCGTACATATCAAAGTAACCTGTACCCGTTAAGCCGAACACGATAGTTTTTTCTTCACCAGTTTCTTTGCATTTTATTGCTTCGTCGATAGCCACTTTAATAGCGTGTGAAGACTCAGGGGCGGGGAGTATACCTTCAATTCTAGCAAATTGTACAGCCGATTTAAATACTTCGGTTTGTTCTACTGCTCTTGCTTCCATTAAACCTTGGTCGTAAAGTTCGGATAGCGTTGTGGTCATACCGTGATAGCGAAGTCCGCCCGAGTGACTACTTGACGGAATATATCCTGAACCCAAAGTGTACATCTTAGCAAGCGGACAAACTTTACCTGTATCACAGTAGTCGTAAGCGTATTTACCGCGTGTTAAAGTGGGGCAAGAAGCAGGTTCTACCGCAATAATACGATAATCTCTTATGCCTTTAATTTTTTCTACCATAAACGGTGCAATAAGACCGCCAAGGTTAGAACCACCGCCTGCGCAACCTATAATAATATCCGCTTTTACACCATATTTATCTAGGGCGGTTTTGGTTTCTAAACCGATAACCGATTGATGTAAAAGAACTTGGTTAAGAACGCTTCCCAACGCGTAACGGTAACCGTCGGTTTTAGAAGCTACTTCTACCGCTTCACTAATAGCACAACCCAGCGAACCAGTAGTGCCGGGGAATTGTTCTAAAATCTTTTTTCCGACTTCTGTCGTAGGTGAGGGGGAGGGAGTAACGTTAGCACCGTAAGTGCGCATAACTTCACGTCTAAACGGTTTTTGTTCATAAGAACATTTAACCATATATACTTTACAATCTAACCCAAAATACGAACAAGCCATGGACAAAGCAGTTCCCCATTGACCAGCGCCCGTTTCAGTGGTAACGCCTTTTAACCCTTGTTTTTTAGCATAATACGCTTGCGCAATTGCAGAATTTAGTTTGTGAGAACCAGAAGTGTTGTTGCCCTCGAACTTATAATAAATTTTTGCAGGCGTGCCGAGTTGTTTTTCTAGACAGTATGCCCTGATTAATGGAGCAGGACGATACATCTTATAGAAATCGCGTATTTCCGTGGGTATTTCTATATACTCGGTAACGTCGTCTACTTCTTGTCGAGCAAGTTCGTTACAGAAAACTTTTGATAAATCTTCTGCCGTCATAGGCTCTAAGGTTTTGGGGTTAAGTAACGGGGCTGGTTTTTTTGTCATAAACGCCCTTAAATTAAGCCAAGAAGTTGGAAGTTCGCTTTCATCAAGATAAATTTTGTAAGGTACTTGTTCTTTCATAAATCTCTCCTCAAAATTTTTATAGGATAGGGTGAAAATAAAAAACCCCGAAGTGCAAGAAACTGCGCTTCGGGACGATATTACTACCGCGGTGCCACCCAAATTGACTTTAAAATATTAAGTCCACTTTTCGTACTATCATACGACCTGCGACTAACGGACGCAGTTCCGTCGATTGCTACTTGCGTTTAACTTACGCTTTCGTTCGCCCTTGAAAGTCCATTTGAAATTGCCTTTTTACCGTAATCACACCGTCTACGGCTCTCTTAAAAAATACAGCAAAATCTACTACTCTTTCGCATCGGTTTATATTCATTTACTTGATTATACTACCCATAAACTTCAATGTCAAGCGTTTATCCGATAAATTTTAGAAGGTAAAAGTTTGTCGAAAATTTTGTAAATGCGTTTAGATTATGAACAACGTAAATCCAGTTTACAACTGTCTTAACGAAAACCGTTATATTCTTCCCGGTTTTGGCGACGCAGGCGACAGAATTTTCGGCACTAAATAGTTTTAACTAAAACTAAAAACCCCAACTGAACAGCAGTTGGGGTTTTTATTATTACTTTTGACCGCTAACTTTAACGTTTACGGTAGTGTTTATTACGGATAAATAATTATCTTTATATCTTGCGTAGTGTTTGTGATGATATTTATATAAAATATCTTTTATTTTTAAGAAATCGCACTCTGTTTGTTTTGTAGTTTCTAGTAGTTGGTTTACCCAATCATAAAAAAGATTTTGCGTTTTGTCTATTACAGCTTGGGGCATAGGAGTGTTTTTTGTGTAGGTAGCGTCTGAATACTCTGCGTCTTGGTCAGCAATTTTACAGTATAAATTTAACGTAACTTCTAGGTTTATAGTGTTTTCATCAGCGGTAATTTTTAAGTTTGGAGTGCACCTCATAACCGTTACGAGATAGTTATGTGAGCTTTCCGTTATATCGGGTTTAACGTCGTCGACTTTTATTGTTGTCGCTTCAAATTTTTTGGTCAAAGCGTTGAAAGTTTTGGTTTGGTCTTTGTTTAATTGTCCAACGAGTTTACCGTTTTTGAAAAGCAGGGTAGTATCCGTGTCGAAAAGAGACTGTCCGTTACCGTTGGTGCTTTGTTGACCACCGCTAGTGCTTTGACCTGATTGTTGTTCGCCTCCACCAGAACCACCTGCGTTACTGGAATTTTGATTGCTTTGTGTTTTACTGTCGGCTTTTACGCTTTTGACGAGCGGAATAAAACTCGAACCCGTTCTAGAATAGTATCCCGAACAAAAAGTTTTTATGTCGTTGGTTGCTACGTCTTGGTCAAAACCCGGATTTTTAAGCAATTTCTTTTGTAAAGCAATAGAAGATACGTTGTCTAGTGGCGTTGACTCTTTTAGTAAATCGGACGCTTTATCTTCGGCAACGATTAAAAGCGCTGAATCTTGTACTCTTAAAGTTTTAGAAAAGTAATCTACCACTTTGATGATGTTTAATTCTAGCGTACTTTTTCCTAGAACTATTAAGTTGCAAAAGGCAAGTTGAGGATACCACCCCGACACGTCGCCAATGTTCTTTATGGCGTTACCGATGGTTGAACCACTACCTGTAATTTCAGTTTTTTTGTTTTCGGCATTTGTATCAGTAGCCTCCGGTACTGCTATTTGCGCCGTAGCCACGTATTCTCCATTAAAATAATCTATTCCGACGGCTTTGATAATTGCCGTTTTTTCAATATCAACTAGTCCTTCGTTGTTTGAAAAAAACAACAACGATACAGCCAAAAATATAAATAATATAATCTTAATATTGGTATTCTTCATTTAATTTCTCCTTGGGCGGTATTAAACATAATGCTATGGGTAAGACGTTAGCCATTATTAAATAAAACCAACCAGCGTGAACTACCGAGAATTGTTCAATAGAGTGAGTAAACTCGGTTAATAAAACGGTGATTACTATTAAAATACAAGCAACTATTAAAGGTAATATCCATTTTTTTTGGGGGGTAAATACCTTTTTTAACACGTGTACTGCAAAATAATAAGGTAAAACTGCCGAAAACATATCAGAAAAAATTAGCATCATTATACCAACGTAATCAAATCTTCCTGTGTTGTTGATGACAGTGGTGTACTTGGTTATCTCCGTAAGCGCAAATTGTTCTCTGAATGCAATAGAAGTAAATACGCAATAAAAAAATATCATAAACAATATTACTGTAACGGCGCCTATTACATAACCTAGGGTAATTTTTAGCCGTGATTTTTCTTCCCATTTAAATTTTCCTATGAAAAACAGTGCGTAGGCGCAATCTCCAAACCAACTTAAAGCGTAATAACTTCCTGATACAATTTTTTTAGGACCGTTAGCAAAGAAAGGCAACAGGTTGGTTAAATCAACGTTTGATATTGACATAACAAGTATAATAGTCACGCCTATTAAAGTTACAATCCACAACACGTCCGAAAGTCTTGCTATTACTTTTAGATTTTTACACGATATAAAAAATGCCAGCAGAAAAAAAGGTACAAAATACAAGTTACTAGGCATAGTAATATAAAGCGTTGTTTCTATATAATCTTTTTGTTCTATGATTGGCAAAATACTTTTTAATAAAAAATAAACGAAATACAATAAAAAAGTTATTTTTGCTATCGTTTTACCGAAACGGCATTCTAAAAGTGTATAAAAATCGCATTTGTATCTTTTACACGCAATTAATATTACAGACAAAGTAACTGCGTCGAGAATAAGGTTTATTAGTGCTGAAATCCACATATCCTCGTTGGCAGTTTTTGCCAAAACGCTGGGCAACATAAAAAATTTTATAGTGGGTAAAAAGGCTATAAAAAACAAAGCGATTTGTCTAGTTTTTAGTGGGTATTTCATTTTTCTTCTCCCGTTTTTATATCATTAGGTTGAATAGATTTTGGTGTGGTCGACTGTTCGGCAAAGAAACCTTTATAAAAGCTGTCGTTTAAATCTTGTTTAATAAGCGGTGAAAACGGTGCGCAAAGTGGCGTAGAATAGTTTTCAAAAGTAACAAGATATACTAAAAGTAATGCCGAAAATACAAGTAATCCGTAAGCACCCAAAGCACCAGCAACGATAAGATAAACAAGTCGTAAAACCGAAAACGTTTGTTCAAGTTCGGGCACGGTATACAAGCATATCCCTGAAAAGGCCACTATCATTAAGGTGGGTGCAGAAATTATGCCTGCTGTAACCGCCGTTTCACCGAGCACCAAACCGCCGACAATTGACACGACCATACCGACGTATCTTGGCATACGAACGCTCGCTTCGTTTAATATTTCAAAAATTAAAAGAGTAAAAAACATCTCGTAACTTGGCGATAGAGGTATACCTTTTATGCTATTTACTATTGTAAGTAAAAAACTTAAAGGTATAAGTTGTAAATGGAAAAGTTCTGCCGAAACGAAAAAAGACGGTAATAAAAGTGATATAATTACCGATATAATTCTAAGCGTTCTAGACACAGTCGCGCTATACGATGAACTGTAATAATCACTGGGACTTTGAAAGTCTTCTATTAGTAGATAGGGAACGGACAGCGCTATCGGAGAACCGTCAACTAAAATTCCCACTCTGCCTTCTAAAATCTTAGAGGCTAATATATCGGGTTTTTCAGTGTTGCCGATTTGCTTAAATAGCGATTTTTTGTGTTCGCCTAAACTCTTTGTTACGTAACTGGAATCTAAAACTGCGTCAACTTCAATTTCTTGTATGCGCTTTTTTAGTTTTTCTACAAGCTTAGGGTCGACTATTCCTTTGACGTAAACAAGGGCGACGGGAGTTTTAGAATATTTTCCTACTTTTAAGTTTTCAAAGGTTAGGTCGGTAGTTTTAAGTTTTCTTCTCATCAAACTTATATTGACGGGTAAACTTTCGTTAAATCCTTCTCGCGGGCCTTTTATTACCGTAAAAGTAGGGGGTTCTACGATAGCGCGTTTTTCAAACTTTCTTAACCCGAACGAGAATACTTTTTCTAGTCCGTCTACTAAAACTACTGCTTCGCCGTTTACGACCGAGTCGAGAGCTTCTTCTAAATTGTCTATCATTCTTTTTTCAGGACTTAAAAATATATTACTTAAATTTTCTATTGTCGGACTTCCGCTAAAATTTTGTAGCGGTCTTAATACAAGTTCGCCAATGGCTGTTTGGTCGACGATGTCTTTTGCGAATATAAGTGCACCGCTTGAATTACCTATGGTAAGGTCAAGTGTTGCAACGTCGTCTGAATTGATTTTATCGTTTATAAAACGTAAATTATTTTTTAGGAGCGAGTCTATTTTCATACGCTTAGTATTTTTTATTGACAAAAAATTATGCTAAATCCTTAAAAAAGAAAAGAGAACATTGCGCCGATAAAGCGCGATGTTCTCTTTTAATTAGGTTTATTTTTTTATTGCCGAAACGGATTTTAGTATAAAAAGAGAAAGAGTTTCTCTTTGTTGGTCGTCCATTTCAAGGTTGGTGTAGTTAAAAATTATTTCTGAAACCCTACGTGTTTTGGTTTGGTCGTCGCCGTCTTCTTCGACTACTAAGAGAATTTCGTTTGTAACCGATTGCATATGTTCTTTTTTTATAATCTCGTCTAAGATGCCTTCAATTATCATAACGCACGGACTTGAAATCGGTTTACCCTTTATAACTCTTGCTATTATGACAGATATCACAGTGGAAACAGACCCAGCTATCAATCCATTGTAAACAGTATCAAGAGTAAAGGCTTCGTCAAAACCGTTTAAAATAAATTTTATTAAAAATAATAAAACGACCGCTAAAATAGTAGGTAAATATACCGTTATAGAAGTTTTTAACTTGTTTTTTAAGACCTTTTTTAAAATAGTCATAATTATACAAACTACGACTGCTACCGCTATTACGGAAAGGTCTATTGTACCGAAAAATAGTTGTAGATATTCATGTTGCATTTTTACACCTGCCTTATTCCTTAGGGAGGTGAAAACCTTTTGAAATTTTAAGCGTCTTTTAAAAATTTCGCCAGTCTTTTGTAAAATTTGAAACCGTCAATGTAATAATAAGCTTTTATCTTAAAGTTACCTCCCCATTAAATTCCAAACGCTGACCGTATTGTAACATCAAAAGATAAAATGTAAATAGTTTTATGACAAAAATTTTAGGACTTGCTGTTCTGCATTTATAAAAATTGCCTTTCATAAACTTGAATTGTAGTTTATGTATTAAGGAGAACGGCAATGTTTTTGGAGTTTATCAATTTTATATTAGGTAAAATAATTTTCTTTACGGGCGCGGTTATAAACGGAAGTTCCTTCCCAAAACCGTTGACAGCCGAAGAAGAAAGCGAATGCTTAAAAAGGATAAAACTCGGTGATAATTCGGCAAGAGAAAAACTAATCAGCCATAATATGAGATTAGTTGCGCATATCGTAAAAAAATATTCAGGTTCTGCTGAAACCGACGACTTAATTTCCGTCGGCAGTATAGGGCTTATTAAGGCGGTAAATACTTATGACCAAAAAAAAGGTACGGCACTTGCAACTTTTGCTGCCCGTTGTATTGAAAATGAAATATTAATGCTTTTAAGAGCTAATAAAAAATACAAGAACGACGTTTCTCTTTCTGACCCAGTCGGTACGGATAAGGACGGAAACGAGATGTCTTTGATGGACTTACTTTGCGACCATGACGACGTCGTTTTCGAAAAGGTGGATAAAGAAATAGAGATAGAAAAGTTCCTTAAATTTATAAGGGGTGTTTTAACGGTAAGAGAGTATCAAGTATTGTGTTTAAGGTTTGGATTAAAGGGTGGCGCAAGTTACGCCCAACGAGAAGTTGCGTCCTTTTTAAAAATTTCCCGTTCTTATATTTCAAGGATAGAAAAAAAGGCAATAGAAAAATTAAAATTAGCGGTAAAAAAAGGACAATTTTATTGCTAAAATTTTTAGGGTATGATAAAATTAATAAAAAGATTGAATTAAGGAGCTACTATGGAAGAAAAGATAGCAGTTATAGCAATTATAGTTAACGATTATGAAAGTGTTGAAGACGTAAATAAACTTCTTCACGATTACAGAGATAAAATTATCGGAAGACTAGGACTTCCGATAAGAGAAAAAAATATTTCGGTTATTTCGGTGGTGGTGAACGCCACTTCCGAAATAATTAACGGACTTTCCGGTAAACTGGGTATGTTAAATGGCGTAAGTAGTAAGGTTTTAACTACAAAATAATTTGAATTTTACGAACCTTTATATACTATTTAAAGGTTAAGGGGAAAATATGAGTATTGCTGATAAAATTTTTATAGAAAATTGTAAAGAAATTATAAATAACGGGGTTTGGGATACAGATTATCCTGTAAGACCTAAATGGCTTGACGGCACCCCTGCACATACGGTTAAAAAATTTTGTATAGTAAACCGTTACGATTTAAGAAAAGAATTTCCTATAATAACTTTAAGACGTACGGCTTTTAGAAATGCGGTGGATGAAATTTTATGGATTTGGCAAAAAAAATCTAACAATATTCACGACCTTAAATCTCATATCTGGGATGCTTGGGCGGACGAAACGGGTTCTATCGGCAAAGCTTATGGATATCAGTTAGGTATAAAACATAAATATAAAGAAGGCGAATTCGACCAAGTAGACAGGGTTTTATTCGATTTGAAAAACAACCCCACTTCAAGACGAATTATGACTAACATTTATAATTTTGAAGACTTACACGAAATGAACTTGTATCCTTGTGCATATTCTATGACCTTTAACGTTTCAGGTAAAACCTTGAACGGTATCTTACATCAAAGAAGTAACGACGTAGCCGTTGCTAATAACTGGAACGTTGTTCAATACGCAGTACTTTTACATATGTTGGCGCAAGTATCTAATTTAGAAGTAGGCGAATTAGTTCACGTTATAGCCGACGCTCATATTTACGACAGACACATACCCGTTGTAGAAAAAATGTTAGAAAATCCGCAGTTTGAAGCTCCTAAACTTATCGTTAACCCCGAGGTAAAAGATTTCTATAAGTTTACGGTTGACGATTTTGAACTGGTTGACTATAAGTATAATACTATTAGCGAAAAATTTGAGGTAGCGGTTTAAGTGAAAGCCATTGTTTGTGTGGATAAAAATTGGGGTATAGGAAAGAATAACGATTTATTGTTTTCTATCCCCGACGATATGAAGTTTTTTAGGGAAACGACCAAAGGAAAAGTTGTCGTTATGGGTTCTAATACGCTAAAATCTTTCCCTAACGGTACTCCCTTAAAAAACCGCGTAAACGTCGTTTTGTCGTCTTCTATGAATAGAGACGACTGTGTAATAGTTAGAAATTTAGACCAACTTAAAAAAGCAATCGCAGGATACGACGACGTATTTTTAATCGGTGGCGAAAGGGTATACGCTGATTTAATAGATTATTGCCAAAGCGCGCTTGTTACAAAAGTTGACGATGACGGATTCGCTACGGCTTTCTTTCCTAACTTGGACGAACGACAGAGTTGGTCAATGATACATCAAAGTGAAGAATTGATAAGCAACGGTTATAAAATAAAATTTACAGAATATAAAAATTCTAACGTAAAAACCTTGTAAAAAACGTTAATAGGAAACGCTTTATTTTTAGCGTTTCCTTTTTTATGAAGAACATTTGTTTTGCTAAAAAGGAGAAAATTCTATGGCTAAGGCTATCGGTATGGATATGACAAACGGCTCCCTACTGACAAAGATGATTAAGTTTTCAATCCCGCTTATATTTACATACTGGCTTCAACTCGCATTTAACTTTACCGACGTTATGGTGTTAGGCGCGTTAGTTAACGATATGGCAGTAGGTGCGGTGGGTTCTACCGGAGCTTTAACAAATTTGATTATCGGACTTTTTGTTGGCGTATCGCTAGGCGCTAATATTTTAATTTCAAAATACCTAGGCGAAGGTAATCAAGAAAAGGTTAGACGACTCATAGGACTATCTATTATGGTCAGCCTAGTTTTCGGTCTATTTCTTGTCGTGATTGGTCTATTGTTTTCTAAAACTTTTTTAATCTGGATGGGTTCTCCCGAAGAACTCATAGATATGTCGGCACTGTATTTAAAAATTATCTTTTTGGGTATGCCGATTAAACTTTTATATAACTTTTGCGCTTCTATTTTAAGAGCATCTGGCGAAACCTTAAAACCCATGATATACTTGTGTATCGGTGGTGTTCTTAACGTGGGGCTAAATATTTTTTCTATACTCGTACTGGGTATGACGGTAGAAGGCGTTGCAATTGCAACCGTTACTTCTGAACTCGTTTCGGCTGTATTATGTTTAATAACGCTAATTAAAAATCAAGGAGCAGTAAAACTCTGTAAAAAACATATAAGATTTTATAAGAGAGAGTTTATTGAAATGCTACAACAAGGTATTCCTTCGGGCATACAGTCGTGCTTGTTTTCAATATCTAACGTCGTTATGCAGTCCTCTGTAAACTCTTTCGGGGCAATAGCCGTATCTGGCAATTCGTACGCGGCTCAACTTGAAAATTTTATATATCACGCTATGTATGCCTTTGCAGTTGCAACAATGTCGTTCGTTTCGAGTAATTACGGCGCAAGAAAGTTAGATAACGTAAAAAAGTGTACTTTCTATGCTCTTGTTCTTGCTTTTACAGTGGGTTTTATTCTTTCTATGACTGTATATGCGGTAAGAGAGAAACTTTTAGGTCTTTTTAGCGACGATGCTTTGGTTATTTCCTGCGCTAGTACACGAATGAAATATATTTGTAGACTATATTTTTTCTGCGGAATTATGGACGTATTATCTCATTCGTTAAAAGGATTAGGGAAAAGCTCGCTTTCTATGATTATTTCTTTATCGGGAGTTTGTGTGTTGCGTATCCTTTGGATAAAAATTATGTTAAGATTTTATAACGACATCAGCGTTGTATATATGGTTTACGTTATATCGTGGTGTTTAACGGCAGTTGCACATTTAACGGCGCTACTTGTTACTTTTAAAAAAGCAAAAAAGAAGGTTGATAAAGCTATTAATCAAAACACTTGTGACCAAGAAAAAGCATTTTCCTAAAATTAAACGTACAAAAAAATCAGGTTTGAAAATTCAAACCTGATTTTTTGTTTTCAATAATCAATATTTATTCCATTTCTTCTCTTGATTTAATAAAGCAATCTACTATGTAATCCAAATCTTCCTTACTGTGAGTTGCGGAAACCTGAGTTCTGATTCTAGCTTTTCCTTTGGGTACTACGGGGTAAGAGAAGGCTACTACGTAAACGCCTTTATCCATCATACGTCTTGCCATATCTACGGCTTTACCTTCGTCGTAAAGCATAATGGGAACGATGGGGTGAACGCTGTCAATGATATCAAAGTTAGCTTGTTTTAGTCTTTCTCTGTAATACTTGGTATTTTCTTCTAATTTATCGCGTAAAGCAGTATTTTCTGATAACATATCAATAAGTTTGCTGGTAGCGGACGCAATAGCGGGGGCAAGCGAGTTAGAGAAAAGATACGGACGACTTCTTTGACGCAATAAATCGATAATTTCCTTTCTACCCGAAGTGAAACCACCGGACGCACCGCCTAACGCTTTACCGAAAGTAGAGGTTATAATATCAACTCTACCCATTACGCCACAATATTCAGCAGTACCTTTACCAGTTTTACCTACAAAACCGGTTGAGTGACTGTCGTCTACCATAACTAGTGCGTTATATTTGTCAGCTAAATCACAAATACCTTTTAAATTAGCAATAATACCGTCCATACTGAATACGCCGTCAGTAGCGATAAGTTTAATTCTTGCACCGTTGACATCGGCTTCGATGAGTTTATGTTCTAAGTCCGCCATATCGTTGTTTTTGTATCTATATCTCGTAGCCTTAGAAAGTCTAACGCCGTCGATAATACTAGCGTGGTTTAATTCGTCAGAGATAATAGCGTCTTTATCGGTTAAAATAGTTTCAAACAAACCGCCGTTAGCGTCAAAACACGAGGAATACAGAATTGTATCGTCAGTGCCTAAAAAGGCGCTGATTTTTTGTTCTAATTGTTTATGTACGTCAAGCGTACCGCAAATAAAACGTACGGATGCGCAACCGTAACCGTGCTCTTTATAACTTTCGATAGATGCGTCGATAAGTTCTTTTGAATCTGCAAGTCCTAAGTAATTGTTTGCGCACATATTCAACATTTTTTCGCCACCCGTTACGGTGATTTTAGAGCTTTGGGGAGAGGTGATTACTCTTTCGCCCTTAAATAAACCGTCGGCTTTAATTTTTTCTACTTCTTGGCGGTAAAAATCTAATGCTTCTAACTTGTTCATAATATCTCCTTATTTTATGTTGGTCCAATCGAGAATAACTTTTCCCGAATTGCCCGATTCCATAATATCAAAACCTTTTTGGAAATCTTTTACGTCGAAACGGTGGGTGATAATAGGTTCAAGGTTAAATCCACCTTGAAGCATTGCGCCCATCTTGTACCACGTTTCAAACATTTCTCTGCCGTAAATACCTTTTAATTTTAATCCGTTCCAAATAATGGTGTTTAGGGGAAGCTCTACCGTGTCCTTGTTTTGAAGACCAAGTAAGGCGATGCGACCACCGTTTTCCATAACTGAAATTAGTTGTAATAACGCATGGCGATTACCACTCATTTCCATACCGACGTCGAAGCCTTCTTTAATACCCAAATCTTTCATTACTTGGCGTAAATCTTCTTTTGCCGTATTAACTGCTCTCGTTACCCCGAATTTTCTTGCAAGGTCTAGTCTGTATTCGTTAAGGTCGGTTATAACTACGTTTCTAGCCCCGCAGAATTTTGCAATACCTGCTGCCATAATACCGATAGGACCTGCGCCTGTTATCAAGACGTCTTCGCCTACCACGTTAAAAGATAACGCTGTATGCGATGCGTTCCCGTAAGGGTCGAATATAGCATACATATCGTCAGAAATATTATCTTCACAAGGGAATACGTTGTCAGACGGAATTACCAAGTACTCTGCAAACGCGCCGTCGCGGTTTACACCTACACCTTTGGTTTCCTTGCAAAGATGACCTTTGCCAGCTCTACAATTTCTACAATGACCGCATACGATATGACCTTCGCCAGTAACTCTTTGTCCGATAGTAAAACCGTGAACGTTTTCGCCAAGTTCCACTATTTCACCGACGTATTCGTGTCCGATGGTCATAGGAGTTTTAATAGTATTTTGCGCCCATTCGTTCCACTGATAAATATGCAAGTCAGTTCCGCAAATAGCAGTTTTTCTTATCTTAATTTTAACGTCGTTTGCGCCAACCGTGGGCACGGGTACTTCTTTTAACCACAAACCGCGTTCTGGTTTTTCTTTTACCAATGCAAGCATTTTTTCCATTGTTTTTCTCCATATATTTTATTAATTTTAATAATATCACTTTTATTAACAATATGCAAGAGAAAAAGTTGTAAAAATTTTTAAATATTTTCAAGAACATTTAAATTTTTGACATATAACCGTTGACTTTGCGTTTTTGCTTGTTACAATATTGCCGAGTTTGGGGGTAAAATGCAAGAGATTATTAAAAAAATTCTTGAAATAGAGCAAGAACAAAAAAGGCGACAAGGCGTAGATAATCTAAAAAATTATAATACAGGACGAAAAAAACACTTAAAGCAAATAGCCTTTCATAAATGCAAGAAAAAGAACAGGTGGGTATTTGGTGGAAACCGTAGTGGAAAAACCGAGTGTGGCGCCGTCGAAAGTATTTATATTGCACGCGGAAACCATCCGTACCGAAAAAACAAAAAAGACGTTTTCGGTTGGGTGGTTTCCTTATCTACGCAAGTACAACGCGACGTAGCGCAGGCAAAAGTTTTAAGATACTTAAATCCCGCGTGGATACAAGATATAACTATGTTATCGGGCAAAAAGGATAGCCCAGAATACGGTGTAATCGACCAAATTCGTATTAAAAACGTTTTTGGTGGCACTTCGGTTATAGGTTTTAAATCGTGTGACCAAGGTAGAGAAAAATTTCAGGGAAGTTCGCTTGATTTCGTTTGGTTTGACGAAGAACCGCCAAAAGACATTTATGACGAGTGTCGCATGCGTGTTTTAGACAAAAAAGGCGATATTTTCGGTACGATGACGCCATTAAAAGGTTTAACCTTTATATACGACGAGATTTATCTTAACAAAAATAATTCTGCTGACGTTTGGTACGAGTTTATGGAATGGGGAGATAACCCTTATTTAGACAAAAAAGAAGTTAAGGCTCTGACGGAAACTCTTTCAGAAGACGCCTTAGAAAGCAGAAGATACGGTCGTTTTAAAAGCGCTAGTGGATTAGTTTATCCGGAGTTTGATGAAAACGTACACGTCGTAGAACCGTTTTATATCCCAAAAGAATGGTACGATAATATTTCCATTGACCCAGGTCTTAATAATCCTTTATCTGCGCATTGGTATGCAGTAGATTACGACGGCAACGTTTACGTCATAGCCGAACATTTTGAAGCTGGAAAGGACGTTTTTTATCACTCGGAAAAAATTAAAGATATTTCTAATAGGTTAGGCTGGGAAAAGGATAATTACGGAAGAATACACGCGCTTATTGATTCGGCTGCAAACCAGAAAACGCTGGCGTCAAATAAGAGTGTAACCGAATTGTTTTGCGAGCAGAAAATTTTAGTAAACCCAAGCGTCAATAAAGATATGTTTACGGGTATTCAAAGAGTTAAAGAATATTTAAAAATTATTGACGGAAGACCCAAAATTTATTTTTTCAAGAATTGCGTAAACCTCATAAGAGAAATTAAAAGCTATCGCTGGGGAAATGGAGATAGTCCTAAAAAAACCGATGACCACGCGCTAGACGAGTTACGGTATTATCTTATGACTAAACCTAAAAATTTACCGCCACAACAGGAAAAAACTCAAATTCAAAAGGATAAGGAGCGACTGTATAGGAAAATTTTAAATGAAAGAAAAACAAACAAAATCAGCAGATGCCGTTAATGAAAATCTTAAATCTGCGTTATTAAAAAAGGCGCTTGGGTACAGTGTTACCGAAACGGTTGAAGAGTACGTCGGAGGCGACGAGGGCGAAATAAAGTTGTTGAAAAAGAAGGTAACTAAAAAGAAAGTTCCACCTGACGTTACGGCGCTTAAAATGTTGCTAGACGAAACTAAGATTTCTGTTAACGATTATACCGACGAGCAATTAGAAATCGAAAGGCAAAGATTGTTAAAAGAATTAATGCTTAAAAGTAAGTAAAAAAAGGAGATAAATTTTGCAAGAAAACAAATCTTTATTAAAAACAATTGAAGAGAAAAAGCGAGATAGGTTTATAGAGGACCTTATCGCAGAAGTAGAAAATGATTTTGAGCTTAGACGAAATGCAAGGTCTAACTTAGAACGCCAATGGCAACTTAATATGAATTTTTTGGCGGGAAATCAGTACTGTAAAATTAACAGTCGCGGAGAAATCGACGATGAAGATACTAACTTTTTTTGGCAAAACCAACAAGTGTTTAATCATATAGCACCTCTAATAGAAACCAGACTGGCTAAATTTTCAAAACTTCGACCTTCGCTTTGTGTGCGTCCTAAGACGGATAACGATAAAGACGTAGAGGGCGCTACGGTAGCAGAAAAATTAATAGAACAAGTTTTTTCTGACTGTAAAATCGAAGAAATCGCTAAAAAAGTTACAGTTTGGAGCGAGACTTGTGGGTCGGGATTTTATAAAATCATATGGAATAACGACGGAGGTGAAAAATTGGGCGAAGTAGACGGTAATCAAGTTTACGAAGGAAACGTCGACATTTTACCCGTATCGCCTTTTGAAATTTTCCCCGACAATTTATATAACCAAGAAATAGAAGATTGCGACAGTATTATTCACGCAAGAGCAGTGCCTGTAAAACGTATAAAGGAAAAGTACGGGGTTGACGTTTGTGGGGGAGAAATCGGTGTGTTTAATTTGGTGGGGAATAAAGGTTCCGTGTTAAATCAAAACCAAAATCAAGCAACCGTGCAAAATTCTGCAATCGTTATAGAAAAATATCAAAGACCTTGCGAAGAATTTCCTAACGGTAGGTTGATTACCGTAGCTTCTGGAAAACTCTTGTACTACGGTGAACTTCCCTACGTTAACGGCAAAGACAAGACAAGAACGTTTCCTTTCGTTAAACAAGACGCTGTTGCTACTGCTGGAAACTTTTTTGGTACCAGCATAGTTGAAAGATTAATTCCCGTTCAACGTGCTTTCAATACCGTTAAAAACCGCAAACACGAATTCTTAAACAGACTTTCTATGGGAATACTTACTGTTGAAGACGGGTCGATAGACGTCGACGATTTACAGACTGACGGATTGTCGCCCGGTAAAATTTTAGTGTACCGTCAAGGTTCAAAAGCGCCCGAAATAATGAACGAAACTTCGCTTCCGATTGACTTTACCGAAGAAGAAAACAAACTAATAAACGAGTTCGTAACTATTAGTGGTGTGAGCGACGTTTCGTCTAGTTCGTCTAACGCCTCACTTTCAAGCGGTTCAGCGTTGCAACTGTTAATTGAGCAAGATAACGAACGTCTTATGATGTCGGCGCAAAGCCTTAGAAATAGTTACGTAGACATTGCAAAACACGTTGTTAGACTTTACGCACAGTTCACTTCGGGAATTAGAGCGGTTAAATATTACGACGCATTTAACAAAACCCGTATAGGTTACGTTAACAGCGATTCGGTGCGCTCGGACGACGTCTATATTAAAGGTGAAAGTGAGTTTTTGTATTCTGAAACACAGAGAAAAGAAGTTATTTATAAATTGATTTCGTCGGGACTTTTAAATGACGAACAGGGGGAAATTAAACCTATTATAAAATCTAAACTATTGTCGTTAATGGGTTATAACGACCTTGATTACACCAACGGTGTTTCAAGGCTTCAACAAGAAAAAGCCCAGATGGAAAATGATAAATTGCGTTCTTCCGTTTTATCCGTTGAAGAAATTGACGATGATAAAATTCACGTTGACGAGCACGTAAAATACGTGCTGAGCGAGTACGCCGAATTAGACGAAAAAAGCAAAAACAGATATTTTGAACACATAAAATTACATAAAGAAAGAATTAATCTACAAACAAATAAGGAGAATTAATATATGATAAAAAACGATACTATTGAACAAACCCAAGAAATAAGTCAAGCCGTGGATACGGAAAAAGTAAATCAGGACGATGAAACGAAAGAGGTCTCATTAGGAAAGTTTAAAGACGTAAACGCTTTGCTCAATGCGTACAATTCTTTGCAATCTGAATTTACCAAACGCTGTCAGAGAGTAAAAGAACTTGAAAGCGCACTATCCGTCGATAAAGGTACTGCTCCGACGGAAAGTGTACAAGAGCAAATTGGCGACTTAGAAGATTCCAAAAGTATAAGCGAAGAAGATAAACAAAATATCTTAAAAGACTACTTAAAAGGGCTTCTTGGCGCAAAGACGACAGCAGTGGTTATGGACGGAGTAGGCGGGGGAATTAACACGCCGGTAAACCGCCCAAAATCTATTGCGGAAGCGGGTAAACTCGCACAAGAAATATTAAAATAATCTAGGAGAAATTATGGCAGTAAATTTAACTAGCGCTGATAAAGCGCTCAAAACGTTATATCTTGACGTAGTAAGCGAACAATTAAACAACAACGTTAACCCACTTTTAGCAAGGGTTAAACAAAGCACCAACGACGTTTGGGGTAAGGAAATCAGAAAGCTTTGTTTGCACGGAATTAACGGCGGTATAGGTGCAGGCACCGAAGACGGCGACTTGCCCACCGCTACCGGTAACAATTATGAACAATTCGTAACGACCTTAAAAAACCTTTACGGTACTATTGAAATTTCCGATAAAGCAATTAGAGCGTCTGAAAACAATTCGGGTGCTTTCGTAAACCTTTTAAACGCAGAAATGGAAGGTCTTATCAAAGCAAGCGGTTTTAACTTTGGAAGAATGCTTTTCGGTGACGGTTCAGGTGTAATCGCAACGGTTGTTTCATCGTCGGGCAACGTAATTACTCTTGATAGCGTTAAAAACGTTATTGAAGGTATGCTCGTTGACGTGCGCGAAAACTACGGTGGAGTTATCGCGACGGGTATGAGAATTACCGCAGTTGACAGAGTAAACAAAACGGTAACTTTATCTGGCACAGGCGTTTCAGCAAGCGAAGGCGCGGTGTTGACCGTTCAAGGTTCGTACCAAAACGAAATTACCGGTCTTGGCAAGCTCTTCGACGAAACCGACAACACTTTGTACGGCGTAAACAAAACCGAAAATCCGTGGCTTAAACCTTACGTAAAAAATATAGACGGTGAAATCAGTGAAGCACAAATCCAACTTGCTCTCGACACCATCGAAGAAAACAGTGGTAGTGCTGTAAACTTCATCGTATGTTCTTGGGGTGTAAGACGCGCACTTATTAACTTATTAAGCAAGAACAAACGCATTGTCGACGTTATGAATTTAGAGGGCGGGTTCAAAGCGTTAAGCTACAACGGTATTCCTATTGTGGCAGATAGATTTTGTCCCGAAGGTACAATGTATTTACTTAATACCGACGACTTTACATTACATCAACTTTGCGACTGGCAGTGGCTTACCGGTGACGACGGTAGAATTTTAAAACAAATTCCCGGAAAACCCGTTTACACCGCTACTTTGGTAAAATACGCAGACCTTATTTGCGACCGTCCTTACGGTCAAGGTAAACTTACAGGTATTACCGAAGAATAAAATTTTTTGGTCGGACTTATTACTTTTCGGAGTTTTAAGTCCGACGATTTTTAAAAAGGAGATACTATGACACTTAAAGATGTTTTAAAAGTTTCGGCAGAACTTTTGGGGTTAGACGACGTCGTTTTGGTATTAAACGAAAAAATCTCCGAAGATGAAAAAACCTCGCCCATTATCAAGAGATTAATTACAGTTGCTAATACAGTATTGGGGGAGCTTAGTAGTACTTATCTTCCCTTAGTATACATCGATGAGGCGTGTGCCTACGATAATGCCATTTATTTGTACACATTACTAAAAAAACCTACTAAAATTATTAGCGTAATGGATTATAACGGAAATGAGTTGCCGTTTACTTACGACCAGTACGGCATTTACGTTAATGCCGAATTTGTACAGGTTAAGTACAATTACGTCGCAGAAGTTTATAACATTAAAGAAGAGGTCGGTTTCAACGAACAGGATATATCACAAGCCGTGCTTGCCTACGGTATTTGCGCGGAATATTGTTTAACCGAACGCAGGTTTGAAGAAGCAGTAATGTGGCATCAAAGATTTATCGACGGGGTTAAGAAGAGAATTATGCCTAAAAACGCTAAAATGCCAGCAAGGAGATGGCTATAATGCTTAATACACTTAAAAAAGTAAACATGAAAATTCAAGAAAAAAAGTTCGACTTTTTAAAAGATAGAGAAATGGCCCTGAATATGGACGTTTTTCCTGACCACGTAGAAGGGTCGTTATCGTTTATTCCATCGACTAAACCTTTTGATATTGGCACTGATTCAACTCAGATAAAAATTTTGGACAATATTCTATATATAACTTCAAAAGACGGCTATATGTATTACAATGAGGTTTTTGACGAAAAACTTTGCGATTATAGAATATCGTCTAATTTCGACATTGGTTACGTGGATTATAATGGTGCTAAATCAATATTAGTTGTTTCAATGTACAACTCTATTCTGTATCATGATTATCAAGCGTATAAATTGCCTTTTCTATCAACTAATTTTGCATACGCTTACGGAAGAATATTCTATATTTACGATGGAATTTTATATTACACCAAACCTTTTGATTATTTTGGAGAACCAGACGGCGTAATTAAAGTCAGCAGTCAAATAGGCGAAATAAGAAAAGTATTTTATATGCGCGGAGAAATTTATGTCTTCTACGAAAAAGCAATAATAAAAATTCCAACATTTTCTAATTCGAGTGAGTTGAAAATTATAACTGTTCCTGTCGGTGTTAATATTCCTTATGGAGAAGTACTATATAAAATCGATGAATGCATTTATTACCTTGAATACCGTACGTTAGTTAAGTTTAACGGGACTAGTCTAGAAAAAATTGATACTTGTCTACCGGAAAAAGAATACCCTATCTCGCCTTTGCGAGCAGGAGAGTATAACGGAGAAATAAACATTCTAACGTATTATTTTGACGAAATTCAGGAAACATACGTAGCAAACTATATGTATACGTATAATACTAGGACACATCAGGAAAGGTTTGTTGAATATGAAGGCGTACTTATGCCGTGGATTTCTGGAATTATAACAAAGAACGGACAATTTGCGTATGTTGGTAGGACAGAAAAAACTAATAACAACTATACTTCTAAATCTACTGATTTGTCGGTCAATAAAATAAAAACTGCTTATTCAATATGTGCCCACGTATCCGCTCCAACTGAGATTACCGTTACTGGTGATTTCGGTGAAAAAAAACTATTTTTTAACAAAGGTTACAACGAAATATTTTGCAATTTTGATTTTTACGAGCTGAAAATTAACGTTTATTCTTTTGCTGAGAATTATGTAATTAAAGACCTTATAATAAAATTTACAACGATAGACTAATTAGGGGGATATATGACATTTCAAAGACCTACTACCAAAGAAGAAATGTACTCGACGTTAAAAGATATTTTTTACTATTACCGCATTAAAAAAGCCGAGTTTGAACAGGCAACTTTGCAACCTCTCGTTTTGACAAGACTGGACTTTAATCCGCTTAGCGAGGAAGAGTTGACGAAAAAGGCTGAGGATTTAGTTGCCTATGAACAACTTTTAGAAAAAGAAAAGGTAAGTAAAAGTCTTAACGAAGAATTGCAAAATCTTCAAATAAAAAACCAAGAGATTACTGATACTTATAATGTTACGGTAGAAAAAATTATAGAAAATTACAATAAAAGCTCGCTTGAAATTCAAGAACAGGCTTTAAAACGCGGTGTAGCATTAACTTCAACGGTTACCGAGCAGTTGGCTTATTTAGAATCTGAAAAAAATCAGTCTTTAAGCGATGCAGAGAAAAAATATAATGAAGAGAAAGCGTTTTATACTTCTAAAATCAACGAGATTACTGAAAGGCTGACTAATTTAGACGACGAATTTACGGATATTTTTGAAAAACAAAAAGTCCAAAAATTTATACAGCTAAAAGATGAACAGGACAAGCTTATACGCGAAGTTTTTAAGTATAACAACGCGCTTGATGAAAAAGAACAACGAAGTAAAAACTCTATCGCTCAGTCAAACGCTACTTTGCAGTTGAAGTATATGGAAATTAGTTCTGAAAATTTCAGTAAAGACCAGTTGATTGAAATGGGTTATTATGCCGACGTAATAGATTGCGTGTGCGCTTACTACGATACGCTAGACCCGCTTACCGCATGGAGAGATTTTACAAACGATGAGAAAATCGTTATTTACTTGGAAGAATATTACGTTCAAGTGCTTTACATGTATCAATCGAGAGTTGAACAAATGTGAAAATTAAGACGAATATAAATTCGCTCTTGAAAGCAAAATGCTTTCAAGAGCGAATTTTGTTTTATGGTTAATTAAGCGGTATTTTTATTTTACTTTACAAAATCTTTTAGTTGTGTTAAAATATTTGCAAATATAATGGTGATTTATGAGTAAAATTATAAAAATAGGTAATTTGAATATGGGAGGTGGGGCGTTCGTTTCAGTGCAGTCGATGTCGACCAAACGAATATCCAACACCGACGAAGCGATAAAACAAGCACTCGCGCTTGAACAAGCAGGGTGTGATATTTTACGTTTTTCCGTAAACGACGAAAAAGATGCGCTCTCGTTTAACACGCTTAAAAATCACGTAAAAATGCCCTTAGTCGCAGATATTCATTTTGATTACAAATTAGCGTTAAAATCTATTGAAGGTGGCGCTGATAAGATAAGAATTAACCCCGGCAATATCGGTTCTGACGAAAACGTAAGAAAGGTTGCCGAAGCCTTAAAATATAACGGTATTCCTGTAAGAGTAGGCGCAAACACAGGTAGTATTGAAAAAGAGTTCTTAAATAAATTCGGCAAAAACGAAATTTCGTTAGGAGAAAGCGCTTTAAAAAACGTTTCTATCTTGGAAAAGTACGGTGTGGAAAACATCGTTATTTCCGTAAAAGCGTCGTCCGTTCCTTTAATGGTTAAAGCGTACGAATATATTTCGAGTAAAACCGATTATCCCCTGCATTTAGGTGTAACCGAAGCAGGAACGGAATATGGTGGTGTGATTAAAAATTCTATCGGTATAGGTAGTCTTTTGCTTAAAGGTATAGGCGATACTTTAAGAGTGTCATTGTCAAGTGACCCCGTAAGCGAGGTTAGGGCGGGAAAAACTATTCTTTCAGCGCTTAATTTAAGACACGACCAGGTAGACGTTATCGCTTGTCCCACTTGCGGTAGATGTGAGTGGGGTTGTATGGAATTTGCTAAAAAAACCGAAGAGTACTGCAAAAACATAAAAAAACCCTTAAAAATCGCAGTTATGGGTTGTGTTGTGAACGGACCGGGTGAGGCAAAAGACGCTGACTTAGGTGTAGCAGGTGCAAAAGACGGTTGTGTGATTTTTGCTAACGGTAAAATTATAAAGACGGTTAAAAAGCAAGACTTAGAAAAGGAATTTTTCGGAGAAATAGATAAATGTACAAAACGGTAGACAGTTCGGAGTTTATCGACTTAATCAGAGCCGTAGACCCCGTTTTAAATAATATAAAACTTAAAAACGTCCGCGTCGAAAAAAGTTCGGGCGTGATTACTTTTGTTTTTATTTGCGATAACACTGTAACCGAAGAACTAAAAAACAAAATCTGTAAAGTGGTTGAAGAGGTTACGCCTCCTCAGTTTAATTCAGTACAAGTTTTGGTTAATAAAATCGTGTCTAACGCCGAACTCATTAACGCTGAGATTTATAAGTTCGTAACAGAAAATTACCCGTCCATTTCAATATTTTTAAAACCTACCGACATAGTTACCGCCGAAGTTGGCGAATTGGTAAAATACGTGATAAAACTTACCGAAGACGGGGCAGAATACGCTCAGCGCGGTGGTGTTTTGAAAAAAATAAACCAACATTTATCTACTAGATTTTGTTCGGAATTTGCAGGTTCTACGCAAATTAAACAAGCAGAGGAAACGTTCAGTTTGTTATCAGACGAGGTGTATTACAGCCAAGTCGAAAAGATAGAACACAGAACCATACAGGTTCAAGACGTCGTTGTTGTAGACGATGTTAGCATGGGGTCGGTTGCGCTATACATTGAAGATGCTAATGCAGGGCAAGTTACCGTTTGCGGTAAAATTACCGATATAACTGAGCGAGTTGCAAAGAACGGTAAACCTTTCTTTATTATACATATCGACGATACGACCAGTACAATTTCAGGAGTGTATTTTTCTAAAAAGAACACGCTTGGAAAAATAAGAGATTTAGTTGTGGGCGATGCGATAATCGCTCGCGGTACGGTAGGCGAATATAACGGACAAAAAAGGTTTACTTTCGATAGGATTAATAGATGTACTTTTCCCGATAATTTTGTTAAGAAAGAAAAGTTTAAAAAACCCGCCCCAAAAGATTACAAAACCATTTTCCCGTCGCCAGCAAATACCGTCAAAGTTAAAAGTGTATTCGATAGTGATTTAATTTTGCCCACCGAGTTGACTGAAAACGTTTACGTTGTATTTGACCTAGAAACTACCGGTTTAGACGTTATGAGTAACGGTATAACGGAAATTGGCGCGGTAAAAATAGTAAACGGAAAAATATCCGAGCAATTCCATACTCTTATTAAGCCTGACTATCCTATTACCGAAGAAATCGTAAGAATTACGGGCATAACGCCTCAAATGGTGGAAAATGCTCCTAAAATATCTACTGCTATTCCAGATTTTATTAAGTTCATAGACGGTGCAGTTTTGGTAGCCCATAACTCTGATTTCGATATGAAATTTATAAAGCGTTTTGCTAACGCCGAAGAATACGAAGTCAAAAATCAGGTACTTGATACTCTCGACTTATCCAGAAAGTATTTGAGTGGGTTAAAAAAATTTGACTTGCATACCGTAGCCGATAAGTTCGGTATAGTTTTCCATCACCACAGGGCATTATCCGACGCATACGCCACTGCCGAAGTGTTTATCGAACTTATGAAAATAAAAAACGGTTAATTAATTTTTACTAAATTGTTAAAAATGCTTGCATTTTATTTGTTATTATGGTAATATTAAACTACTGAATAGGTTTGCTTGACTTATGAGAACGGTTTTCCGTTCTCATAATTTTTTATAGGAGAAAATTATGAAGGTAAAATCTAACCCTGTGCTCGTAGAATTTTTAATTCCATACGCTACAGAACTTGGTTTAAAAATTTACGACGTGGAGTTTAAGCAAGGCAAGAATCCGTCGCTTACCGTGTTTATCGATAAAGACGGTGGTGTGGATTTGGACGATTGCGAAAATTTTCACAGGGCTATCGATTTGCCTCTTGACGATTTCGACCCGACTTTCGGTAATCCGTACACTCTAAACGTTTCAAGTCCCGGGGCGGATAGACCGTTTAAAACGGATGAGGATTTTAATTCACATATAGGGCAAAAGGTCGAAGTTAAACTTATAAACTCTATGCAAGGTAAGAAGTTCTACGACGGAACGCTAATGTCTTACACGGGCGAAGCTATAACCTTAAAGGTAAGCGAGAAAAACACGTTCACCATTTATTTAAAAAACGTAGTAAAAGTCAACGAATATATTGAATTTGAATAAATTAAGTTAATTTTTAACGAGGAGATAAAAATGATTAATCAAGATTTCTTTTTGGCACTTGAAGATTTGGAAAGGGAAAAAGGTATTTCCAAAGAAGCGTTTATTTCAGCACTTGAAGACGCTTTGGTAATTGCTTACAAAAAAAGCACTGGTACTTCCGGTAAAGTCGTAATGAAACTTTCGCCCGAGAAAAAATCTATCAAGATTTACAGCGTAAGGTCGGTAGTAGAAGAAGTTATTGATCCCGAAAAGGAAATAAGCGTTTTAGACGCGCAACAAATTAAAAAGTCTTATAAAGCAGGCGATGAAGTAAGCGTAGAAATTATTTCTAAAAACTTCGGTAGAATCGCTGCTCAAACCGCTAAACAGGTTTTAATGCAAAAACTCCGTGAAATCGAACACGAAAACACCGTAAACGAGTTTGAAGACAGAGAAGGCGAACTTATGACTTGTACGGTTAGAAGAATTGAAGCTGGAAACGTTTACGTTGAAATAGGCGGTAATCAAATCGAAGGCGTAATTTTACCCCGCGACCAAGTTCCCGGTGAAAAATATGAATTAAACCAAAAACTTAACGTTTACGTTAAAAAAGTTAAAAATATCGGCAAAAATGCTCAGATAATGGTTTCGCGCACTGCAAACGGTTTAGTAAAACGTTTATTTGAGAACGAAGTTCCTGAAATCAAACAAGGCGTTGTAAGTATTAAAAGCGTTGCTCGTGAACCTGGTCAAAGAACAAAAATCGCAATTTATAGCGAAGACCCGATGGTAGACGCAGTAGGTGCTTGCGTCGGTAACAAAGGTGCAAGAGTAAATTCTATCGTAGAACAATTAGGCGGTGAAAAAATCGACATCATTTTATGGAGCGAAAATCCGCTTGAATATATTTCAAAGGCATTATCTCCCGCAAGAGTAGTTAAGGTAATTCAAACGGGCGAACAAAGTGCTATGGCTATTGTTCCCGACGATAAGTTGTCGCTTGCAATCGGAAGAAGTGGTCAAAACGCAAGACTTGCAGTTCGTCTTACCGGTTGGAAAATCGACGTTAAGAGTGAAAGCGTTGCTATCGCTGAACTTGGCGCCGACGAATTAGGTGAAATTCAAGAATAACAATAATTATGGAAAAGAAAATTCCCATGCGCACGTGTATAGCGTGCAGAACCGTTAAACCCAAGAAAGAGCT
>JAZRGZ010000035.1:0-2632 GCA_045644505.1 Christensenellaceae bacterium
CACGTGAAACGTGGATTTTTCTCTTTTTTAAAAGTGTAAAAGAAAAAATCGGGTAATTTTGCCCGATTTTTAATAATTTTATATAAAATTTCTCTAAAATATTATTGCGCTGTAATGTTTCTATAACGTTGCTTTTATGAAAGATAAAATATCAAGTTTAGAAAAAGATTTGATTATAATATCAAATATATTTATATTGTCTATAAAGCCCGCAACAACGGAATTTTCTATTCCCACCGACAATCCTTGCATAAATCCTATTGGAATAACGTTAATAAGAATTATTGCAATCTGTATAATTACAACGCTACGAATTATTCCTAAAAAGAGTCCCAATATTTTATTAAGCGCACCTATCATATTCATGGCGCTTAATTTTTTAGTTAAGTCACCTAATATAAACAGTAGAATTTTAAAAACTATAAATAAAACAATGACTGAAATTCCACATGCGATATAATAACTAAGTACAGGGGAAATTATTTGATTTAACGTTGTATCCATAGGAATTGAACCGTCGGTTTTGGCTTGCATTACAATTTTAATAAGCCAACCCGATAATCCTAATTCAGATAGTTCCGCTTCCATAGCCTGACTTAACGTCGTATTAGCAATTTGGTCGCCAAAAATATTTGACACAACACTCGACACTTTAACGGTAAGTGAAGATATAAAACCAAATTGACTCTCTAAAAAGCTTGCACACTTTGAACAAAGCATTACGGCAAGCAAAAGGCTAATAATCGTACCGAAAACTTTAACAAAAGTCTTAACAAAACCGTCTTTAAGTCCTAAAACCCCAAAGAAAACTATTAGGGACAGCGCAACGACGTCAATTATAGCGCTAAGGGAAGAAGAAAGCAATAGCGTATTCATAACACCCCCAAATCGCAAACAAATGTTTATATAATTATTCTATATAATATATTTTACCATAATAAAAACAATTAAACAATAAAATTACGCGTTTTTGTTTAAGTTTAAGAAAACGTGCAATAATAAAATAGAAAAAATTTTATTAAGGGAATAAAAATGGAAGTAAATTGTTACACCTTCAACACTTATAATAATTATGCGTCGGACGGAATATCGAAAGCTTTGGGAAAACATATTCAACTAAACAAGCACGTGCTTGCAATATGTATAGGTAGTGATTTAGTTTTAGGCGACAGTCTTGGACCGCTAATTGGAACAATATTAAAAAAGAAAACCTCAAAAGTTTACGTTTACGGCACGTTAAACCAACCTATCACAGCAAAAGACGTTAACGTTGCGAGAACTTATTTAAAACAACTACATCCAAACACAATAACCATAGCTATCGATGCCTCTATCGGCGATGCTGAGGACGTGGGTTTAATAAAAGTTATAAACAAGGGTCTTAAACCCGGTCTTGGTGTTAATAAAAATCTTGGAATCATCGGCGACGTAAGTATCATTGGAGTTGTAGCGAGCAAATCTTTGCAAAACTATAATCTTTACAATTTGACTCGACTAAATCTTGTATATAAAATGGCTGAACAGATTGCCGACGGCATAATTAAATTTATCGATAGTCGTGAAGTTTTATCTAAAAACGCCTAATCTAAAACAAATAAAACCGTCCTACATAGGACGGTTTGTATTTTTAAAACCTTTTAATATTTTATCCGTTTAATTTAGAAATAGAAAAATCAATTCTTCTAACGGTTTCTTGCTTGCCCAAAATATCAGCAATTTCGGTTGCTCCACCAGCAGTAGACTCTTTACCGGTTATGGCAATTCTTGCTATCCACAATAAAGCTTGCTTTTTAATTTCTAACTTTGCCGAAAGTTCAACTAACGCATTAAATAACTCAGAATTATTCCAGTCGTTTACGTTAAGCAAGGTTTGTTTAATTTCGGGTAAAACAGTTTTGGCAAGGTCAGTAGACGCCTTTTGTTTTTGATTTTCAAACAATTCAAGATTGTACTCGCCAAATTCTTCTAGGAAATCTACCTTATCTGCAATTTCAGAAAAAATTTGTATTCTGCCTTTTGCAAGGTTTAAAAGTTTATCTTGGTCATATTTTCCGTACGCTTTACTTTTTTGCAAGAAAGGTAATGCTCTTGCTTTATATTCTTCAAAAGACATTTCCTTAATATATTCGCTGGATAACCATCTACACTTTACGTCGTCAAAAATAGATGGCGATTTGCTGATGCCGTCAAGCGAAAAGTTTTCAACAAGGTCGGCTAGCGACATTTTTTCGGTATTAGTTTTGGGACTCCAACCCAAAAGGGCTATATAGTTAATTATGGCCTCTTTTACGTAACCTTTGTTTACAAAATCTTCGTAACTTGCGTCACCGTTTCTCTTTGAAAGCTTGTGCTGAGCATCTTTCATAATAGGGGGAAGGTGAATATACACAGGTCGCTCCCAACCGAATGCATCATACATAAGATTATATTTTGGCGTAGAAGAAAGATACTCCGTACCGCGAATAACGTGAGTAATACCCATCAAATGGTCGTCGACAACGTTGGCAAAATTGTAGGTCGGCATACCGTCGCTTTTAATAAGTATTCCATCTTCAATATCTTTATAGTCTACTGAAATATCGCCGTAAACAAGGTCATGATAAGAGCCTACGCCTTCTAAGGGAACGTTTTG
>JAZRGZ010000036.1:0-48273 GCA_045644505.1 Christensenellaceae bacterium
TTAATTTTTTCCTTTTGAATGTATAAATTGTGCTTATAAACAGTTAATTAAATATACTTATAAAAATCATTGTAAGGCGGAGTATACTCCGCCTTACAACTATTTTATTAAATCTTAAATTTTTAATTATTTAAGTGTAATACCGTCGATGTCGATATCAAAGTAAGGAGCCGAACGGAATGCTGTTGCATTAGATTCGTCAAAATAAGTTACCATTTCACCACCAATCATAGTGGTTTTAATGACTTCTGTTTCGCCTTTGAAGTCACCAGTATCAATAACGTCTGCAAGATAAGAAGTAAGATGTCCGTCAGCGTCTACTTTGATAGTGGTATTTCCTTCGGGTACAGTAACAGTGAAGTTAGCAGTATTGAATACAACAGCAGCTGTCATGCCATATGCTTCATTGAAGCTGTTGATTGCTTCTTGTAAAGCAATAACTGTGCCTTTTGCCATTACTTCTGCATTAATAGTAGACATTTTAACGCAACCAGAAGATAATCCCATACAGAAATCTCTGCCAATCATTTCTTTTACCATTCCATGCATTGCTTTAATTTGTAAATTTTCAATATCTTCAACGTCTGCAAAAGAAGTAATAATTAGTTTGAAGTAAACACTCCAATCAATTCTAGAAGAAACGATGAAAGTGTTGGGGCAATCGTTAATGGTAGAACCATTGTAAGAAACGTTGGGAACGCCTGCTTTTTCACAAGCAGAGGGAGCACCCATAGAGTCAGCGTGTTGAGAGATAAGTTTAGCGCCGTCAGCGATTAAAGCTTCAGCTGCTGCCTTTTCTGCAACTTCGTCATACCAACTGTTGGTGAACTTAACGTCCATAGTAACGGTGGGACAAACTGATTTTGCGCCAAGATAGAAAGAGGTGTAACCTGATTTTACTTCTGCATAGGGGAATGCACCAACGTAACCCATTTTGGTAGCAGCTTTAAGTTCTTCAGCGGTAAGAGCAGAACCCTTTGCAGTTTCTTGTGCTTTAACCATTTCGTTTAACTTCAAACCAGCAGCGATACCACCGAGATATCTACCTTCGTAAATGCTAGCAAAAGCATTGTGGAAGTTTGCGGGAACGTCGTTAGTAGTGTCTTCATCAAGATTTAAACTTGCTTGTGCGCCAGTTGCGTGATAGAATTCAACGTCCTTAAAGTCCTTAGCTGCTTGAAGCATAAATCCACCGTGACCGAAAGAGTTAGCAAAGATTGCTTTGCATCCTGCTTCTTTAAGTTCTTTTGCTGTGTCGTAGCATTCTTGACCTTCGGGTACGTTGAACTTATAAACTACTTGTTCAGCGGTTAAACCCATTGTCGCAACAGCTTCTTTTGCTGCGGTGTAGAAGTTAAGGTCATAAGTAGACTTTTCGTCGTGCAAGAAGATAAAGCCTATTTTGAAATCGTCCGGAACGTATTCAGCAAACATTGCGAATTCATCGTTAATGTCAATCGTTGCCGGCTTTGCTTCTTCTTCACCGCAAGCGGTGAGACCGAAACAGCATGCCACTGCCATTACAACAGTGAGTAACATTGTTAAAAGTTTCTTCATTATAAAACCTCCTAACCCTTTCGGGCTTTTATTACCTTTTAATTTTTACGGAAAGTTATTCTTTTTTCCGTCATTTTATCTATTATTGCGCCAGAATAAAGATTTACGCCTTGTTTTCTAAGCTTGTCCCCTGCGCCCTGGAAACCTTTTTCTATACCGATTGCAACGCCGACGAGTTCAGCGCCTGCAAGGTTAACGATTTTGGTCAATGAATTGACTGCTTCGCCGCGAGCAAGAAAATCGTCGACTATTAGAATTTTGTCGTCCTTACTTAAATATTCTTTGGGAACTATCAAAGTGTTTAGTTTGTCGTGAGTGTAAGAATAACAATCAGCTGAATAAACGTTTCCAGTAACGTTTGAGGTTTTACTTTTTTTAGCGAAAACCACGTTACAATTAAAAAACTGCGCGGTAAGACAGGAAAGTCCTATACCCGACGCTTCGACGGTTAGGATTTTCGTTACCTCGCAGTCTATAAAATGCTTATGGACGTCTTTTCCAAGTTTAGTTAACAGTTTTACGTCCATTTGGTGATTGAAAAACGCGCCTACTTTTAGAACGTTTCCGTCTAAAACAACGCCTTTTTCTTTAATTGCTTTTTCGAGTAATTTCATCTTTAACCTTGTGCTTCGGTAGTTTTCATGAGTAATCGAATAAATATATGTTTTATTATACCAAAAATTAAAAATTTAGTCAATATCTTTTTAAATTTTAACGCTTATTTTCTTTTTAGGGCGTCCCAAGAAACGTCGCTTGGGTCGTAACTTTCTATATAATTAATTAAGTCGGTGGGATTTTCGAAACTTTTTATCAGTTTTTCACATTCTTTATTGATAAACCCTGCGTCCATAGATTTTTTTATCATTCCTATCATATGGTCGTAATAACCGTCTATGTTGTATAGCGCTATGGCTTTTTCGTGACGACCTAACTGTTTTAAGGTAAATACCTGGAAAAATTCTTCAAAGGTGCCAATTCCTCCTGGGACTATTATAAACGCTTTACAACCGTCTTCCATTTTAGCTTTTCGTTCCGCCATAGTTTGAGTAAAAGTAATTTCGTCAGAGTCATAAAAAATGGCTTCGTAACCGCCTTCTTCAAAAAATTTGGGAATTACGCCGTGAACGTGTCCGCCACCTGCTTTAAAACCTCTTGCAACCGCACCCATAAGACCTTCCGAACCTGCGCCGAATATGAGCGAGTGTCCGCGAGATGCAAGTTCTTTTCCTAACTCAAAGGTTTTACGTTTATATTTTTCGTCTATATTATCGCTTGCTGAACCGTATACACATACTCTCATAGTGTTTCTCCTTGAAAATTAAATTAGTCGCATATATTATATGTAATTTTATTAGATTTGATTTACTTTGTCAATACAGAGTTTGATTTTTTATGTTTCTTATGCTAAAATACCGTCTATGACTACAATTTTTGTCGCTATTATTTTTATTTTGTATATAGGTTTAGGCTTACCCGATTCAACTTTCGGTACCGCTCTTCCTGCTATGTGGGCGGACCTTAATCTTCCGCTTTCTCTCGCAAGCGTCGTTTCGTTAATTATTTCTATCGGAACGACTATTTCGTCGTTTTTCAGCGCAAAACTCGTTAAAAAATTAGGTACGGGGTTTGTCGTTGCTCTGTCAACTTTATTGTCAGCGTCATCGCTTTTAGGGTTTTATTTTACAAAATCTTTTTGGTTTACTTGTTTGCTTAGTTTACCGTTAGGTTTGGGCGCGGGCGCAATAGATTCTGCTATTAACAGCTACGTTGCCAGCCGTTATTCTTCGTCTATAATGAGTTTCTTGCACTGTTTTTACGGAATAGGCGTTTCGGTTACACCTTTTATTTTTTCTTATACACTTTCTATTAACAACAACTGGCGTTTAGGATATTATGTTTTATTCTTAATACAAGTCGCCATAGCAATATTAGCTTTTTTTGTTATCCCTTTATGGAACAAACAAAAAACTTTAACTGACCGTCAGACTGACGTTCAATACGCCGACGTTTCCTATAAAACGATGGCTAAATCGCCAGCAATTAGGGCTGTCTGGGTGGCGTTCTTTGCCACTTGCGCGTTAGAATTTACCTGCGACGTTTGGGGCGCAAGTTATTTGGTTTCGTTGGGATTAACCGAATCACGTTCGGCGAGCTTCGTTACACTTTACTACGTCGGAATAACGCTTGGACGGTTTTTATCGGGTATACTAAACTCTAAAATCTCCCCCGAAAAAACAACCTTGATCGGGTATTTGTTAATCGTTATCGGTATTACTGCACTTTTTCTGCCGATACCTGCCGTCTATAAAGGTTTTGCTTTGGCGTGCGTAGGTCTTGGAAACGGCCCCACCTTCCCTAACCTTACATATTTAACCCCTCAACATTTCGGCAAAAATGCGTCGGCTTCGTTAGTTGCGTCACAAATGGTAGCGTCTAATCTCGGTATAATGATTGTTCCGCCACTTTTAGGGATAATATTCGATTTTACGTCGATTAATTTTTTTCCATTTTCTCTTAGCCTGTCTTTCTTACTACTTGCCGTTTATACCGTCCTTTATTTTAAGCGTCCTAAAAAGTCGTTTTAGGCTTGCAATTTTATTATGATTTTGTTATAATATATTTATGAAAAAGATTGCACAATTTTTTAAGGTTAGTCAAGCTGAATATCTAAAAGACGGCAGTTTAGAGGTTTATAACTCAGTAATTTTACCTAAGCGTGCTACTTCGGGTTCTGCGGGATATGATTTTTTTGCGCCCGATACTTTTACTCTTAAACCAAGTGAAACGATTAAAATCGCTACGGGTGTAAGAGTTAAAATAGACGAAGGCTGGGTTTTAAAAATTTATCCTCGAAGTTCTTTGGGGTTTAAGTACAGACTCACCCTAAACAACACCGTCGGTATTATAGACAGCGATTACTATTACGCTGAAAACGATGGTCATATTTTTATTAAATTGACCAACTGTGGCGACAATGATTTGACCGTTGAAAAAGGTAAAGCTTTTGCCCAAGGCGTTTTCGTCGAATACGGCATCACCGTCGACGATGAATGTGTTGAAACCAGAATCGGTGGACTGGGCAGTACGGATAAAAAATAAAAATCGATAAGGATTAATGTATGAGAAAAATTAAAATAGAAAAACTTACCAAAGAAACGTTTGCGCCCTTCGGTTGCTACTATGATATGTCTAACCCTAACGGTTACGGACTATCTGGCGAAATTCACACCTTTTATCCCGATAGGCTTACCGCTTATTTTAAAGGACAAGTGGCTTTTTCTCCAATCGTAGTCAAAAATCCCGGGGAATATAAAATTACTCAGGCAGAATTTCACACTACCACCTCGGAAATTATTCTTCCGTTGTCTGGCGACATGATTATACACGTTGCTCCGCCATCGGCAGGAAAACCCGTACCCGAACACACTAAGGCGTTTATCGTTCCCAAAAATACTCTCGTTAAGTTAAACGCTTGCGTTTGGCATTTAGCCCCATTACCCGCAAACGACGAAAGCCTAACCGCTATGATTGTCTTACCTGAATGTACTTATATAAACGATTGCGTTGTAGTTGATTTAAAAGACGACGAACAGTTTATTATAGAAAAATAAAATTTGAAAACGTAAAAAGCTTGACCGTTTGGTCAAGCTTTTTTATATGGTGTATTTATACAACTCGGATTTAGAAATTCCACGTTCTTTGGCAACTTTTTTTAACGCTTCCTTTTTATCTAAACCCTCTTTGATATATTTTTCTATAAGTTGTTTTTCGGTAAGGTCTTTATTTTCGTCCGTTTTAAGATATTCCACTAAAATTACGTATTCCCCTTTGGGTTCATACGGATAACCGTCTTTTAGTTCAAACCTTTCAACTTTTTCGTGAAGCTTGGTTATTTCCTTAACTGCAACGGCAGGACGGTTACCAAGTACCGAATATAAGGTTTCAACGTCTTTTTTTACGTCGTGGGGTGCTGAGTAAAATATAAGCGTAGCGGGAGTATTCTTAAAGCTGTTTAAAAGTTCTTCTCTGTGACTTTTTTTGTCGGGTAAAAACCCCACAAAACAAAATCTTTCGCTGTCTACACCCGACAACACAAGCGCTGACGTAAACGCCGACGCTCCTGGTACCACGGTGTATTCTAATCGGTTTTCTATCAGCGTTTTAACAAGCACGTTGCCGGGGTCGGAGATTACCGGCATACCTGCGTCGGTAATAACGGCAACCGACTTGTTTTGGTTTAATAAATCTATTATTTTTTGACAAGTTTCTCGCTCGTTAAATTTATGATAACTGATAAGCGGTTTTTTTATACCGTAAAAATTTAATAGCGTCATAGAGTGCCTCGTGTCTTCACACGCAATCACGTCTACACTTTTAAGAGATTCTACCGCGCGAAAAGTTATATCTTTCAAATTTCCGATAGGCGTTGCTACAAAATATAACATTTTTACTCCTTTAATTTATTATGGTTTTTAACAGTTTTACACCCGACTTGCCACCTTTGACCGCTTGAACAAGCACAAGATAGGGGTCTTTGTTTTTTGCCGAAACGGGCTGTATTATTTTAGGTTCTAAACCGTATTCTTTTAGTGCAAATATAAGTTCTGCAAGCCTATCAGCCCTATATACTAAACACGTTCTACCGCCGTATTTTAAGGCGCCCGAGATAGATTTTACAAGGTTTTTTAGGTTCAGTTTTATTTCAGTTTTACAAACGGCGATTTGTGGGTTTTCGGCATACGCTCCGTCTTCGGGTTTAGTGTAAGGCGGGTTGCAAACTACTAACGAAAATTTGCCGTTATAGTCTTTGTCAAGATGATTTAAGTCGGTGTTTACAGCCGTAAACGTCCTTTCTAAACCGTTTAACTCTATACTTTTTACCGACAAATCGTACAGGGGTTTTTGCAACTCAAAAAGCGTAACGCTTTTTATTAATTCGGCATTTAAGCCGTATAAATGTAGACCGACAATCCCGCTACCCGAACAAAAATCTGCAACAACTTCGCCCTTTTTGACCTTAGTAAAGCGCGATAAAAGTACTGCATCTGATGTGAAACAGTATAATTCGTCGTCTTGGTAAATTTTTAAGTTTGAAAGGTCTAAGTCTTCTAATCTTATCATACAATTTGAAAAAAATTAAGGCACGAGTTACTCGTGCCTTAAAGTCGGTTTGCTATTCTTATTCCTCAGAAATAGCCTCTACGGGGCAACCACCTGCGCACGCACCACAGCTGATGCAAGCATCAGCGTCGATGTTGTACTGGGTGTCGCCTTGGCTAATAGCACCTACGGGACAAGTATCTGCACAAGCACCGCAAGAAATGCAGGTTTCGTTAATTTTGTAAGCCATTAGAGTATCCTCCCAAATATTTTCTTCGTTTATTTTATCACAAAAATTTTGAGATGTAAACAGTTTATCCTAAAATTTTGTCGGTATCGTCTAATTCTTCGTCGTCCTCTTTAACGTTTTGGTTGCGCTTAAATTCTAATCTATCGGTTGGAAAATCTTTGTAAACCTCCGAGCCGTCGGGTTTAGCAATCTTAACTTTTGTTATTAATTTAAGCATATCGTTTGAAATTACTACGCCTGAACCCTCGGGCGTACCAACCGTTCCGCCGATTTTAGGCATTTTCTTGTAAACCTCTGCGTAATAATCGTTTTCGTATGACAAACAGCACATAAGCCTTCCGCAAAGCCCTGAAATTTTAGACGGATTTAGGTGTAAGCCTTGATTTTTAGCCATCTTAATAGAAACTTTACAAAAATCAGACATAGCGCCAGCGCAACAGCACGTTCTTCCGCAAGGCGCAATTCCGCCTAGAATTTTTGTTTCGTCCCTGATACCCACTTGACGAAGTTCTATTCTCAAATGGAAATGCGACGCCAAAACTTTTACCAGTTCTCTAAAATCTATTCTGCCTTCTGCCGAGAAATAAAATATAAGTTTTTTACCGTCAAATGAAAACTCTGCGCCGATAAGTTTCATATCGAGATTTTGTTCTCTAATTTTTTCTTCGGCAAACTCCATTGCGTCGGGAATTTTTTTGTTGTTCTCGCGCATGGTTTTTTCGTCTTTTTCGGTAGCACGTCTTATAACGGGTTTTAAAGGATGCACGATTTCTTCGTCGCTGACCTCTTTAACGTCGAAAACGACGGTAGCGTATTCTAAACCCTTTGCCGTTTCTACAATAACGCCCGAACCTACCACGTATCTATCTTTATCGTTTGCAGGCGAAAAATAATATACTTTTGCGGTATTTTTGAATTTTACGCCTATAATTTTTGCCATTTAAATTTGCCCTCCAAAATTGAAAAGATAAGCCACTCAATTAGCATAGTGGAATTAGCGTTGAATTTTTTGCGTTTGTATGCCTCGTTTATCTTTTCAAGCGCGTATAATATTGAACCGTTATTAAAACCTTTAATAAGTTTTAAAAGGTCTATATCTTTTTTGTTTTTTATTAATTCAGTCTTACCCGAATTAAAATATAACAAGTCCCCGAGTACCGTTTCTAACCGACTAATAAATTCAGTTGCGTCGGAAATTTTAGCAATTTTGTTAGAATATTTTAACAAATCCTTGCTCGACGGCATATTTATTAACACGTCGAACACCAAGTCGCTAACGAGTTTAGCGCCTACATCTTCGTAAAGCAATTTGGCACGACCGAGTGTGCCGTCGCCCGACGCTACCGCGGAAAGAAGTTTTTCGCGGTCAGGACAAACTTGTTCTAACGCATTGATAATTAGTTGGTCGGAAAATTCGGGAATTTCAATCTTCTTAACCCTTGATAAAACCGTGCTAAGTAGCGGGTACGTCGACGTAGCGCCCATGATGATAATAACGTTTTTCGGCGGTTCCTCTAAGGTTTTTAACAGCTTATTTTGCGATGGTAAATTCATCGTTTCAGCGTGATTTAATATGAATATCTTATAATCGTTTTCTAAGGGTTTAACGTAACTTTCAGATATAAGAGTTTCAACGTCGCCTACGAGTATACTGTCTTTTTCTTTTGGAAAAAACAAGACGTCGGCATAACTGTCGGCGTCGATTGCCTTGCACGCCCTACAATTTAAACAAGGTTCAAAATTATTACAAGCAATAGTTTTAGCTAAGACTTTTAAAAATTCGCCTAGATATTTTTTTTCAGGCGACACGACTAAATACGCGTGCGAAAGCGCACCGTTATTCTTGTCGTTTATAAAGGTTTTGTATGCGCCCGAATTTTTAACAAGCGATAAAAAGTCTATCAAATAATACCTCTCTGTTTTAAGGCGTGTATTATTTTAGCGTGAGTTTGTTCTTTTTCACCCGACGCGTCAATCACGCAAAACCTACCCTTGTATTCTTTACTTAAAGTTAAATAGCCTTCGTACACTTTATTGTGAAAATCCATACCCGAAAGTTCAAGTCTGTCGGTTTTATCTACACCGCCTTTTCTTTTAAACGCCTGTTCAGGCGAGAGATTTAGAAAAAGCGTGCAGTCGGGCATACAGTTTTCTATTGCGTAAGAGTTGATTTTTTTAATAAACTCAAAACCTAACCCTCTTGCCGTGCCTTGATATGCAAACGAAGAATCTATATATCTGTCGCAAATAACCAATTCACCATTTTTTAATCTCGGAAGAATTTCTTCTTTAATGAGCTGAATACGGCTAGATGCGTATAACATAGCCTCGCACTCGTCTGTCATCGAAACGTTTTTGCCGTCCAAAATAATGCTTCTTATCTGTTCAGCGATAGGCGTTCCACCCGGTTCTCTGGTCATATAAAACTTTATACCGTTGCTGTTTAGGTACTCTTCAAGCATTTTGAGCTGACGAGATTTACCTACACCCTCGCATCCTTCTAAGGTTACGAATTTGCCTTTCATTTTTTTATCTTCCTTGATACAAATCACTACAACTTCTGACTATGCCATTTATAAAAGTAATAACTTCAAACTGCTCGTCGGGTTGGTCTTTTAAAAAATCAAACACAAGCAAGACGACGTTTTCTGACGTTTGCGCGTCACCTACCGAGAAAAGCGACGAGGTAGAAAGCTTGTCCACGCCACCCGTCAAAGCATAAAGATCTATGCCGTATTTAGCGTTTTCTCTGCCTTCGTTTATTTCTCTCTCAACGGAAGCGGTAAATTCAGCTCTGTTTTCGTCCGAACAAACTTCCAGCGACTGAGAAAATCTCGTGTATTCATAAAAAACGTCTTGCCCGCAGTTAAACAGGTATTCAAAGTCTGAAACCTCTTTTTGTAGCCTGTAAATTCTGTCTTTTTCTAAAAGTATTCCTTCGGCTTTTTCTTCGTCGGTGCGGAAACGGTTATCTTTTTTCATCCTTTGAAGAAAATGCGCTTGAATTTTAGCGTCGTCTAAAACTCCGTCTACTCTAAAACCATCTAAATAGGCTTTTGCATCTGCCAGAAGTTTATCAAAACTATAAACGTAACCGCTGTCGATAATTCTCTGCGCCCTGCCCACGTTCTGTTCGTTTTTTACGGTTTCAGTAAAAATAACGTCGCCGTCTTTTACTTGAAGCCTTGTGAACAGCACGTCGTTTTCACCGTTAAACAATGATTCTTTTTCAATTTTTAAAATATTAACAGGGTCAAACACTTTCTCGTCCGTAAGCAACTGATTAAAAGACTCAGAGTTTTTCGCGACGACGTTATAGTCTACAAAATATTTAAAACTTTGACCTCTGGTAAGCTTAACCGAAGTTACTTGAAATATAAATTGCCAAACAAAGATTATTGCTATGAACCAAACTATCATAGCAATCCAGTCATATGAAAATAAATGAGCTAGTCTTTTTTTGGTAATCTTATTGTCCATTTTTTAGTTCGCCTTAGGTTTCATCGTTGGGAAAAGTATTACGTCTCTGATAGACGCACTGTCAGTTAAAAGCATAACGAGTCTGTCTACGCCAAATCCTAAACCGCCTGTCGGGGGCATACCGTATTCTAATGCAGTAACGAAATCTTCGTCTACTCTCGCATCGTTGCCACCCTTAGCACGTTTTGCTTCTACTTGGCGTACAAATCTTTCTTTTTGGTCGATGGGGTCGTTAAGCTCTGAGAACGCGTTACCCATTTCTCTTGCATAGATAAAATACTCAAACCTTTCGGTGAACGCAGGGTTTTCTTTCTTTCTTTTTGCTAGCGGAGAATTTTCTACGGGATAATCGTAAATAATGGTCGGCTGAACAAGATTTTCTTCAACGAACGCGTCAAAGAACGCAATTAAAACGTGCCCTTTGGTTGCAGTGTCGCCTTCTTCAACGACTACGCCTTTTTCTTTTGCAACCGCTCTTGCCTGTTCGTCGGTTTTCCAGTCGTTATAATCTACGCCAGCATATTTTTTAACGGCTTCTATCATGGTAAGTCTTTCCCACGGCTTACCCATATCGATATCAACACCTTGATAGGTAATTTTGTCCGTACCGCATACTTGTAAGGTTATAGTGCGATACATATTTTCGATTAAGTTCATCATATCGAAATAGTCGCTGTATGCTTGATACATTTCAACAGTGGTAAATTCAGGGTTATGTGACCTATCCATACCTTCGTTTCTGAAAATTCTACCTACTTCGTAAACTTTATCAAAACCACCTACGATTAAGCGTTTTAAGTAAAGTTCGGTTTCTATTCTTAAATACATAGGAATGTCAAGCGCGTTGTGGTGAGTTTTAAAAGGTCTTGCCGATGCGCCGATTTCTAATGGTTGTAATACGGGGGTGTCTACTTCTAAATAACCAACGCTATCTAAGTAGTTTCTAATAGCCGTCAAAATTTTAGAGCGCATAACGAAAGTGCGCTTAACTTCGGGGTTAGCGATTAGGTCCACTTCTCTTTGGCGGTATCTCATGTCTTCGTCTTTTAAACCGTGATATTTTTCGGGTAACGGTAATAAAGACTTAGATAAAAGTTCAACACTTTTAGCATGAATAGACACTTCGCCCGTGCGAGTTTTAAACACAAAACCCGTTATTCCTATAATATCACCGATATCGTAGTCTTTAAACGCTAAATAATCGTCGCCTAAATCGTTTATCGAAAGATACGACTGAATTGTTCCCTTTCCGTCTAAAATTACAGCAAAAGACGCTTTGCCCATAATACGTTTACTGATAAGTCTTCCTGCAATGCCTACCGTTTGGTTTTCCATTGCCTCATAGTTTTCCTTAACGTCTTGGCTATAAGCAGTTCTGTCATATTTTACAATTTCGTAAGGATTTTTGCCTTGTTCTTTTAACGCCGATAACTTTTCACGGCGCACCCTTAATATCTCGTTTAAATCAAGTTCTTCTGTTTGTGGAGTTAAGTTTTTTTCTTCCATGGTCTTTCCTATTAAAAATTATATAACTTTTTTGATGGTAATAGTAGTAACGCCTAAGGGTACTTTTACGGTTATTACGTCGCCTGCTTTATGTCCCAAAAGCGCGTTACCGATTGGAGATTCGTTTGAAATTCTGCCCTGTTCTACGTCGGCTTCGGTAGTACCTACGATTTCGTAAATTAAAGTTTCGTTGGTTTCGTTGTCTAAAATTTCTACTTTGCTTCCGAGCGAAACAGTTCCTTTCTTAGCCGAATTTTCTTGTATAATAACAGCATATTTTAATTTTGCCTCAATTTCGACGATTTCGCCTTCAATCATAGCTTGTTCGTTTTTAGCCGCGTCGTATTCAGCATTTTCCGAAAGGTCACCAAAATCTCTTGCCGTTTTAATACGTTCGGTGATTTCTGCACGCTTGGTTACTTTTAAATATTCAAGACGCTTTTCAAGTTCTTCTTTACCTTCTTTTGTAAGTATTACTTCTTCTGCCATAATAAATAGCCTCCGTTTTTAATCTCTATTTTCTCAATTTATATATTATAATATATAAACCCAACCTTGTCAACCCAAATAAAACTACGCTTTTATGAAAAAAATTAAACTTTTTTGATAAAATTTTCCGTTTGCTATTGACCGCGCTGCCTTTTTATGGTAAAATATAGACAATTAAGGGAAAAGTATTGGTAAAACTCGTCTCAGTTTTTGCCCAAGTTTTCGTTCCGATACTGAGAAAAATTTCTGGATAATATATGAAAAAGAAGGTTGCGAACTCGCAACCTTCTTTTACTTTGTCTTTTCGTTTAGTCCTTTTCGACGTAATCACCGCAACAAGTACAACTTTGGTTTGCGCAAGTTACTTTAATACTGTCGAGCCTACAATTAAGACCCTCCGTATTGTGTTTGCATTTTTCTACGTCACATTTAATTGATGGATTTTTATACATAGTCTTCTCCTTTTTTAATAGTATTCCCACGTTTACAGAATCTATACCACAAATATATTATTGACAAGCAAATGATTTTCGAGTACAATAATATAAAGGAGAAAAAGAAATGAAAGTTGTACTTATTAAAGACGTTAAAGGCTCAGGAAAAGCCGGTGATATTATCGAGGCAAAAGACGGATATGCTAAAAACTTTTTAATTAAAAACGGTCTAGCTAAAATTGCCGACACTCAGGCACTTGCTGAAAATAAAGCACAAAAAGACGCGCAAAATTTTCATCGCCAAGAAGAGTTAAAAAAGAATAAAGCGTTAAGAGAAAAACTTGACGGTATCAAGGTTACAGTTTCTGTTAAAGCTGGCGAATCTGGTAAGTTTTTCGGTAGCGTAACCAACAAAGAAATCGCTGAAAAACTATATGAACTCGGTTTTGATATCGACAAGAAAAAAATAATATTACAAGCGGGCATTAAAACGGCTGGCACTTATCCCGTAACGGTAAAAATCTCGCCCGAAGAAACAGCAAAACTTACCGTAGATATTATTAACTAAAATTTTAAAAATTTGACGCTCTCGCAAACAGGCGAGAGCGTTTTTTTCATTGGTTTTATTCGTTTATAAGATTTAGTCTTTCGTACAGTTTCATAAGCGGAAAAAACAAAAAACTCATAGTAACCACGGCGCATATACTTTGTGGAATTACAGCGTAAAGCGATGCAAGTATATATGCTTTTGTAGCCTCTTTACCGTAGTTGTAAAACAGTGGTGTAATAACGTTATCTAACGCAGTAAACAATATTGTTAAAGCGGTTACTACAACGGTTAGTAAAACTACTGTTTTAAGATTTAGGTTTCTTTTAAACGCGAAAGCTACCCCGCCCACTACAACAGCAAAAAGGTTATAGTAAACGAGATAAAGTATAATTATCGTAGGAATAAATCCAAATATTAAACACCTTATCAGTGAAAAACAGATAGCAAGCATTAAACCGTTTTTTACACCGCGCGCATATACGAACGTAGCAAAAAGCACGGTAACGATTTCTATCCCCGAAATTCCCGAAAGTGCAAGTTGTCCGCCTAGGAGTACGGCAGTAAATACTCCTATAAGCGTTATATCTTTTATTTTCATTTATTAAAATTGTACGTAAGATAGCACGTAAGTTGCTCCTGCTTTTACGATAACACTCGAAATACCAAGGGTTGTAGATTTGTAGGTTTTTCCGTCGATAACGACTTCTGTCCCCCAGTCACTGGTATCCATATAGTCGGGGTCGTCGGTATATACCATCCAACAAGGGTTACTTCCTACGCCGTTTTTAACGCCGTTTACCGAAGTTATAAACATACCGTAAGCGCTACTTGAAGTTGTAAAGTACAACTCGCCGTCGTCTTCGAGCAAGTTCATATAGTCGTTAAGAGTTGTGCTTTCGGTTATTTGGTATTTGGTGCCGTCGACAGTAAATACCACGTTTTCTGCATCGTTACCACAACCAACCATTAAAAAAGTTGAAAGAATTGCAACGAGCGTTAGTGTTAAAGCTAATAATTTTTTCATTTATATTTCTCCTTTTAAAATTAAAATACGCCCTTGGGCGTACGTGTTTTTAACCCCCGTTTTCTTCACTGCCCAAGAAAGGGTTAAACAAAGTGAGCAGGTTATCGGACTTCTTACCGTAATGACTGTTGTGGCGGAATTTACCGCACTTCCCCTGCTTTTAGTCGAGTTGTCGACAGGTTCACTTTTATTTTTTATTTTGCCAAAGGCGTTATTTGTTAATTTTAGTTTTTTTCGTTATCGTAAATTTTAGCAACTGCATAGAAAAAGGTCGAAAGTTTATTAAGATATTCAAAGATGCAATTGCTACCGCCGTATTTTTCGTATGCTTTTGCATATGCACGCTCAACACGTCTTGTTACCGTTCTTAAAACGTGAGCTTTTGCGCCTAAAAGAGTTTCCCCCGGCAAACAAAAAGCAGTAAACTTACCCGCTTTTTCCATATATTCATTAGATAGTTCGGTAAGTTCTGTTACGTGAAGTTCACCTATATGCCCGAATCCCCCTGCAACTTCCGCCATCATAACCGATAATAAATTTACAGTTTTTCTTAATTGATTTATAAGCGTTTTATCTTCTATGTAATGAGTAAATTCCATAATAAGAGCGCTAAGCTCATCAGCCTGACCGAAAAATTCTATTTTTTCGTCGGTTTTAATAGTTTTATCACCAATTAAATCGGTGGTTAAAGGTTTATCTTTTATCATTTTTTCTCCCAAAAATAAAACGTTTCGGTTAGTTTTTTCATCATTATTGCGGAAATTAGCACGTCGGCACTTCCGCCTATACTTATATTGTCCTTTTTACATTGTTCGGTTAAGATTTTTACGCTTTTCAAGTCGTTAAAGTCAACGCTAGATATAAGTTTTTTATAGTAATAGTATTTTTCTTTGGTTTTTGCACGTTTATATAACACAGAGTCGTCTATAACGTCTACAATTTTGGTTAAAACTTCTAATAAATTATCGCTGTGTATAAGATTTTTAACGTAATCTACGACAATAAAACCATCTTTTGCGCTTTTTCTTATACCACCAAAGCCTTCTAAATATGCTTTGCATCCAAAAGTGTCTATTCGATTTTTATCTAAATCTTTACAAATTTTTTTGACTACTTGATATATCTCTTCGTAGGGTAAATTGTTTGCTATTGCATATCCGCTTGCGCCCAACAATACGCACGCCATGAAAATAAATCCTTTATAAGCGTTTACGCCGTTAGTGGTTTCATACATTATTTCTTCTGCCCTTAACCCAACTTCTCGTAATTTTTCAAACAATCCGTCAGTTTGGTTTGCATTTAAGCCAACGAAAAACGCTTTGGGTAAAACCCAAGCTATATTCTCGCCTGCATTTTTCATTAAAAGATAATTTAAGTCGGTATGACTGCCGTTGTCGGTGGGTGTAACCAACCCGAATTTGTTTTCTAGGTTTAGTTCACCTAATAAACTTTCTACGATTATATTTTGAAGTTTTTTGCTTATTTCTTCTTGGGTTTTGCCGTTAAAATAATCAAGCAATTCTTTTAGAGAATGTGTTTTATTTTTACCGCAAACAAACGCTGGGTTAGAACACAAAAAACACTTTCTCATTGCGCTACGTGAAAGACTTTCACTTTGATTTTTTAAGGTTACGTCAATATCTATAAATCTACCGAGCGTGTCGGTTTCTTCTAAGCTTACAGCTTTTTCTTTTAAGGTTAAGCCGTTTTTTGTTTGAGCAATAACAGTGTCGCCGTCTGCACTTAACGATAAACTTAAATTTTCGACATCTAAATTTTCAATTTTTTTTGTAAAATACGATAAAAGCAGTCTTGATGTCGGTAAATTTTTTATTGCGCCCACGACGTTTGCTTTTACGCTTACTACGTCAGCGACTTTTGACAAGTTTTCTATTATTTTCCTGCGATTTTCACGCGCGGTGAGTAAATCGTTAAGCATTTTTGCCTTTTAAAATCATTTTTAGCACGGCGCGAGTGCTTTGCGGTACGAGTTCTATGGCTTTTTCAACGTCGCCGTTTTGTATGTGATGTCTTACGGTTTTTGCAGAGATTTGTTCACCGTTTAAGTCAAACCTTTCTACAACCTCAGCGCCATCGCCTAAAACTTTTTTCATTTGCTCGTTGTATATTTGCATGTACCCCGTTTTTTCGCTACCAAAATAGCGTCTTGTTATGCCTAATTCTGGCATAAAATAGTTCTTAAATATTAAAGCGTCGTATTCGGCAAACGCTCTCGTCGTTTGGTCTTCCCCGTGTAAAAAGTAATCAGGGAACGTTGATTTTGAAACCACGTAATCTGTCGACGGCAACACGCAAACTCTGTCGCCGTAACTTCTGGTAGCTAAAAAAGCAAGCGAGTATCTTTCCTTAAAACTAAAATAGGATAAATCTTCTTCTAAAACGAAAACTAATACTTTTTCGTGTCTTTTTAACGCGTGTTCTATAAGCGCCAAATGTCCTTCCGTAAAAGGGTTTCCGTTTATTACAACGCTCCCAGAATTAGGATAAACAACACCAAGCTCCATCGTTATTTTGGTCTTTAAGCCTTTTAAGGTATCAAATACGTTCGACTCTCCTCCTTCTAAGGAAACGAAATCGTTAGCGCATACTAATACTTTCATACCTAACGACACGAACAAGTCTTTATAGTCGGGTTTAGTGAAAACCTTGTATCCGTAAATTTTATTTTCTCTCAAAACGCTTAAAGCATGGTCAACAAGTTTAAGCGCCAAATTTTCGCCACGAACTTTTTTGTCTAATGCAAGTTGTAAAATCAAATTGCCGTCAACTGATACAGTGCCGACAATTTCGCCGTCAAGTTCAATATAAAAAGAGTAATCGACGTCTTGACGGAATTTTAAATTGTTTTCCGCCAAGAAGTCCTTGATTTTGTCTTTTTCCGATTGTATAACGGCTTGTTTTATTTGCATTTTTATACCTTAAATATGGTGTCGATAACCGTTCCGTCCCTATACACTACTACACCAACGGGGATATCCGACTTGATTTGGTTTTGAGGAACGCCCGTAATCTCGTGCGCTGTTTTTAGTAAGTCGTCTATGGTAGTGATTGGCAGACGGCTGTGTTTTAGTTTTTCAATTAAATCTTTTCTTTTGGGATTGATTGCAATTCCGCGTTCTGTTACTAAAACGTCTACGTCTTCGCCCGGTGTGGTAACGGTAGTTACTTTTTCTTTTATTATTGGCATGCGCGATTTTATAAGATTAGTGGTTATAACCGTAACCTTTGCACCGTGAGCCGTGTCGCTATGTCCACCCGAACCGCCCATAATTTTACCGTGCGAGTCGGTGGTTACGTTTACGTTGAAATCTAAATCTATTTCAGTTGCGCCCAAAATAACAAAGTCTAGTTTATCGACAACGTTATCGTCGTAACAGTTTGCGTACGTACTACCGCTCATCGCGTGGTGGGTTTTGTTTTTTGCAATAGACTGAACGGCTTTTAGGTCAAAACACTGAACGTCGTAAAGTTCGTCGAAAAGTCCTTCTTCTAACATATCGGTAAAATATCCCGTTATACCACCGGACGCAAAACTTCCTTTTATAGAACGTTGCTTCATTAAGTCTTTAACGTACGAAGCAACTGCAAGGCTGGTTCCACCTGCGCCCGTTTGCATGCTCATTCCGTCTTTAATAAGCCCTAACTCGTCCAAAACACCTGTTGCGTATCTTGCTATTTTTAGTCCTACGGGGTCTTTGGTAATTTTCGTCGTACCTGAAACTATTCCGTCGGGGTCACCGATTGCGGGAACGGGTAAAACGTAATCAACGTATTTACCGTCAAGTTGGGGGTTCTCTACTTTTTCTACTAAATTATCGGTAACTAAAACTACTTTTTTTGCATATTTTAAATCGCTTTCGGCGTAACCTAAACTTCCGCAAGCGCTTTTACCTACCGCACCCGTACCGTTACCAAAACCGTCTACCGTCGGAACGCCTAAAATTGCCACGTCAATTTTTAATTCGCCCGTAGAAATTGCTAGGGGTCGTCCACCGTGAGTATACATTATGAGTAGATTTTTGAGTTTTCCTTGACTTACCGCGTCGGCAACGGGACCGTTAAGATAGTCGGTAGATATTCCCGTAACGTTACCGTTTTCGATTAATTCTACAAGCTGAAAGTTGTTTGGAAAAATCGAACTCGGCGCAAGCGTTATGTTTTTTAAGTCGCGACGTTTAATTTCTTTAATAACTTCGTTAAAAACGTAATCTCCGTTTCTCAGATGGTGATGAAAAGATAGCGTAAATCCGTCTTTAATACCTAGTTCGTCGAACATTTGAGAATAACCGCCAAGCATTTTCACACTGTCGGTAGTTTGTTTTTCTTGTATTAAATTGATTTTCTTGGTTTTGAAATCGTGGCTTGAAACAAACGGTCTAAAACCTTCGGGAACAAACCTGTTTATAGAATTTTTCATAATTTTATATAAGTTTATATGCTTTTGCTTTTCTTAGAATTTTGTTTGCGCGCTCTATTACCGGTTTATCTACCATTTTACCGTCAAGACTGAACACGCCTAACCCTTTTTTAAGGGCGTCTTTGTTTGCCGTTTCTACCCTTAAAGCCCATTCGATTTTTTCTTTTGAGGGTACGAAAGTTTGGTTAATAACACCTACTTGATTAGGGTGTATTGCAGATTTTGAAGTAAATCCGATAGATACTGCAAACTCGCAGTCTGCTTTTAATCCGTCGTTGTCGTTGGTATCGGTAAACGGAGTGTCTATACTGTCGATTTTGTAAGCCGAACACGCGGTGGCGAGTTTTAGTCTTGCGTATAAAATTTCATCCCCTTTTTTGGTTCTTATTACGTCCATATCTGCACTTAAATCTTCTGCACCGAGCAAAACTCCGTCAACACGTGGACAAGTTACGATTTTTTCTATTTCTAAAACCGATTTAGCAAGTTCTATGATAGGTATTACTTTTATTTTTTTAGTTAAACTTTTCTCGTTTTCTATCTCTGTTAAGAGTTTATCTAACTGTACCAAGAAGTCGTAATCGGCTTTGGGTAGCATGATGGTATCGATTTTATCTGATACTACGTATTTTAAATCTTCTAAGTAAAAATCGGTATCAAGTCCATTTATACGGATAATTACTTCCATTGGTAAACTCTTTTGAGAACGCAAAAATTCCGCAACAAGTTTTCTTGCGGAATCTTTTTCGGTAACCGAAACTGCGTCTTCTAAATCATAGATGACTGCGTCGGATTCAAAAACGTCGGAGTTTTGTAACATTGCGGGGTTGTTACCCGGCATAAAAAGTAAACTTCTTCTCATTTTACTCTTTCTCCATTCTTTCTATTGCAGTTAAAAGTCTTGCACGTATCGTGTAATCGAGCGCGCCTTTGTCTTTACAAACAACTTGTACGCCCGAAACAGATGCGGAATTTAGCGTGTCTAAAATTACGGCTTTTATTTGTTCATAGAAAAAATCGTAAACGATACTTTCTATAATAATTTCAGTTTTATCCGAGCTTTTAACCGTGATAAGCGCGTCGTTAGATTCTAACGAGCCTGCTACACCTATTTTCATTTAAGTTACCTTTTAGAGTTTTATTTTGCACGACGGTTGGCTGCCGCTATAACCCTGTTCATTTCGTTTTTAACTATCATATAGCCTTCGTCTACGCCCATTCCGGGTTTTGCTAAGCATTGAATAGCGCGACAAGCAACTGCAATGTTAGTGGTAGTTTTCGCCGATTGGTCGGTTTCGTTACAAGTACCGCCACAGTAACTGCCTACGCCTTTTTGGTTGCAGTAAATAATAGCTTCTGCTACGTTATTTACACCGCCAAGGTCGGGGGTTTTAATTTGTAAAACGTGTCCTGCGTGTTCATCGGCAAATAATTTTATGTCCTCTAAGGTGTTACACCATTCGTCTGCTACGATTTGAAGTTTACTACCTTTTTCGTCAAGCATTTGAGTTAATACTTTTTCGTAATGTAAAGTACCTTCTCTGTCGCCCGTGTCGATAGGTCCCTCTATGCGGATAGCAAAGGGTTTTGCAGTTTCTTCTAGTTGTAATAAGTAATTGAACATTTTGTCAACGTCGTAATTAAATGCTAAACCGATAGTACCGTAAACGTCGATATGGAACACAGGATTATAATCTTTGTTAACTCTGTGTTTTAAAATTCTATCACGAAGCCATGCTACGTATTCTAAAAGAATTTCTCCGTTTTTACCTAGTTTGGTTTCTACGTTATTAATAAGCGCGTGGGGTAAAACGTCGGCTTGTTTGATTATCATTTTGTCAGCGTTATCGTGTCTATCGTCGCCTGATTGCGTGAATACGGGAATAGGTTCGTACGTTTTTCCTTCGACACCGTACTCTTCACGAATAATTTCCGCCATAGTAATACGGCGCGAAGCGGCCGTTGCGTTTAACAACGCTTGGGTAATACCATAACGTATTGCGGTATGTAAGCGCTTTCCGTCAACGGTAAGTCTGTCGTATTTTTCGGCTAACGGACGGAACAAACTTACGTCTTCGCCGATAAGCATAGGTTTTAAATTGGTTTCTATAAAAGGTATAAAGTCGTCGGACAAGAACAAGGGGTCACGTCCGCCTGCGCCCGAATATTGTACGGCTGCACAGTCGCCGTTGCCTACCGTACCGTCTTCTAATATAAGCTGAATTGAGATGGCTTCGCCTGCTTGACGAATGCTGGTAAATCCGTCTGTTACGGGTTCGCCAACGTAAAAAATTCCGTCGTGGCCTGCACCTTGTTTTATTGCTTGTTGGTCGTCAAAATAAAATCCTGTGTAAGATTTTGTAAGTAATACGTCTACGATTTTCATAATTTTCTCCTTTTTTAGAATTCGCCGTAAGAGGGTCTACCTACTAAGTGACCAACTGATACTGCGTAAATATCGTCGATTGTAAATTGGAAAGAAACGGGTCTGCCTTCTGCGTCAGCACGTTCTTGAATTTTCTTTTTGTGGAATTCTTTAATATCGTCAGACAGCGCTAAATTACCGAATTCAAAAATTCTTATATGACCGTCGTTATCTCTTGCGGGTAAAATTAAGCCAGCGTTAAATTTACTGGGAGCAAACGGTACGTCGATTAAGCCTTGTGCAAAAGCGTTTACCGTGCCTTGTGCTAAGTCGCCGTCGCCAACTTTTAATACCGCGTCCATCAAACAATTTACTTCTTTTTTGATTTGTTCTATTTCTTCTCTTAATGCGGGAGAGTCGGGGTATTTTTGGTCACAAAGAAGTCTTGTAACGAGTTTAGACGCTTTAATACCTTGCGCGTTTGCTTCTTTTGTGGGAATGCCTACCGATTCGTGCGGAGTTTTTGTAATCATTTTAGTTGCGCCCGACAACGCGCCTACGGTTGAACTTAAAGAAATAAGTCCAAGCGCTTCCGTTTCGTCGTGCGGGAAACCGCCCATCCATTGATGGAATACGGTGGTTATTACCATATCTTTATAACCGAATTTTTCTAAATATTCTTCGGTTTGTTCTTGCAACGAACGGATTGCGGCTACGTCTTGAAGAACGTTACCACCCATACCGTATCCGACGGTAATGTTTTTAACGCCTTGTTCTGCCGCAAGCAACGCTTCGATAATTGCTACGGTATTAGAAATACACGGGGGAACTAGCGTTCCCGTTAAAGGACCGAACGGTTCACGGTTAATATGAACGCCCCTTTCTTCAAAAAGACCGACGAGCCTATCGCTGTACTGCCAGTATTTAATAGTGTCTTCTAGCGAAACGCTTTTAGCATAAGGAAGATTATAAGATATTGCACCACCTTCGTTGGACGTCCAACCTGCTGCGTGAATAATTTCAGATAAAAGTCTAGCGTCAGGTGTACCGTGTCTTGCTTGTAAGGGAACGTTTACCGCGTCGAATACTTGTTTACAACCCGTAACACCGTAGTTTACGCACGGGAATCCGTTAAGTAACGCCCTGTCGTTCATAATACTTTCTTTGATACCGAATTCAGCTTCAACGTATCTGTTTTGACGGGTGTAACTGTCTATTGTGCTGGGCAAAAAGTCTGCACCTGCATTTTCTAAAAACTGCAAAAGTTCTATGTGTTTATTGATTACCGGAACGCCCGCTCTCGGTTGTACGAGAGTTCTTGCGTTTTGTTTTTTTGCTTTTTCAAGTTTTAACGCAAAGTTCTTTTCTTCGGGTATATTTTTCAAAAAAGGAACAGATTCTTCAAAGTCTAAGTGATAATCTTTTCCGGTTTTCCAAGAAGCAAGTACTTGCTCTCTTTCGTTGTAAAATTCCTGCTCGGTTAATTTTTTGTTCTTTACCATTTTTCCACCGTTTAATTTTTATAGTTGTGGCAGTGCCACTATTCTTTTTTTCATTATTTTTAAGGCTAGTAGCGGGTCAATTTCACTAAGCAATCCCATCGACGCCAAAATATAGTCTTTATCTATCATATAACGCGGATGTTGAGGTCTTAATTCTAACCCTTTTTTGCGGTCGTATAAAACCGCGCTCAGTATTTTTTCGGGGTTTTCGTTATGAACCAAAACTCCGCCCGTGCCTATTATCCAGTTTATTTGCGATAAGTCTTTACCGTGTTGATTATATAGCATTCCCATAGGCGTGTAAGTCTCTTCCATTTTACCAACGTGTCTGCTCATTGCCTTATCAACGCAAATTCTACCCATTATTATATCGACTTTCTTTTGCTCGTCGGTATCGGGAACAACGTCTACGTTGTTATGTCTAAATAAAAGTTCTTTTTCTAGGTCTACGTTTTCGTCTTGGTTTATAAGCTTAATTTCTTCTTCGGTTAAAGAATTTAACACGCCTAACGCCGAATACCTCATACCTAAATCGCCTTCTACCGTTCGTTTTGCGTATGGTTCTTCTAAACCCTTTATAACAACGTCGCTACGTTTTGCAGAAGCCGAACATATAGAATACATATCGGTAGTTGCGCCACCTATATCTAAAAGTATTATTTCGCCTAACCCACTTTCTCTCATATACCCGTCGGCAAGCAAAGTTATCGCTCTTAAAACCGATTCGGGGGTCGGTAATATTACTTTGTCGATTTCAGTTTCTATTTTCTTAACGCCTTTGGCTTCTATTATGTTGTCTAAGAAAATTTTACGAATTAACTCTCTCGGCTCGTCGATGTTTAGAACGTTTAGTTTTGGCATAACGTTACTGCAAAAATATTCGTTCATACCGTAAGCTTTGGCAATTTCTTTGGCTTTATCGACAGCGTCTTTGTTTCCTGCAAAAATAACGGGTATCTTTATACCGCTTTTTGCAAGCATTTCTTGGTTAAACAAAACGCATTCTTGATTTCCGCCGTCAGTACCGCCCGACAACAATATAATGTCTATCTTTTTATCTATAATTTTCTGTATATCGGAATTATTTAAATGATGTGAAAACGACAGTTCTACTTTTGCGCCTGCGCCAAGACAAACGCGTCTGGACGCTTCCATGGTCAGTTCAGGAATCAGCCCGATTGCAGCCATTTTAAGACCGCCCGCCGCCGACGAACACGCTATAACTTTGTCAAACTGCGGATTTTCTTCACCGAGCTTCTCGCCTAAAACTTTTAATGAGTTACCGTATCCTATCGTAATGTCGGACTCTACGGTAGTAAAATGACTTGCCGTAGCAATAACGTCTTCAATCTCGGTGTCCACCGCTGTAAGTTTAGTAAAAGTAGAACCGAAATCTATCATCAGATAACGGCTCATATTATTATTCCCCTAATAATTCTTTAATGTCGGGAAGCGTTTGTTCTATCGGCACGCCCGGACCGTATACTTTGTTAAATCCCATGGCTTCAAAACGTGCGCGAACTTCGTCGAAGTTTTGTTTACCTACAACGATATTACCACCAACGAAAAGCGGTATGTCGCCGATACCTGCTTCTATACACGCTTCTCTCATACCACGACAGTCTATTTCGCCCTGACCGTAAAGAGAGGATACCATTATTAAGTCTGCGTTAGTTTCGATTGCCGCGTTGATAAAATCTTCCTGAGAAGAAAGAACGCCGATGTTAACTACGTTATAGCCCTTGTTTTTTAAAACGTATTCTATAATTTTGTTACCAACAGCGTGCACGTCTGCCCCTATTACACCAATTACAATAGTCTTCATAACTTCTACCCTTGAATATTTTTATATTCATATTATAGCACTTTAAAACTTTTCAAACAAGTATAAATACAAATATTTTTATATAAGTTATAAATATTTTTTATAACAATTTTATAGATTTGCTTTTCTCATAACTTTTTCTTTATATGTCGACACAAAAAAGACTTTTTCTTATAAAAGTAAAGTCTTTATTTGGTTTTTTATTAGTTGTCGCTTAATTTGTTCTTGTAAACTGTTTTTGCCATATCGATAAACGCACGACACGCCTTGCTTAAATATCTGTTCTTTTTGTATCCTACGTACATACGTCTTAGAATATTTTTGTCGTTAATTTTATAATAAACGCAATTTTGTCCTCCTGCGCTTGAAACTAAAACGTCCGTTACGAAAGCTATACCCATACCAGCCGACGCCATATTATAAGAAGTTATAAGCTGGTCTAAATTTATTCTTGATTTAGGCGTAAAACCAGCGTCCTCGCATAGCACTTGCGCGCGACGACTCATATCGTTGCCCTTTTTTAGTATTAAAAATTCTTCATCCTTAAACGTTAAAAGGTTTACAGTCGGACAATCTTCTTTTAAGTGTCTACCTTCTTTTACATCGTAAAGAGATAACGAGCAATCTTTTAGTCTGTTGTTAATTTGTAGTTTTTCCGGAACTGCCAACAATAGCATTTCGTCGAATAACGGTTCACAAGAATAATGCTTTTTGTCAAAGTCGTGAGCAATAAGTAGGTCTATCGCGTCGGTAAGTAACAACTTTCTTAAATCTGGTGAATTAGATTCTACAAGTTCCACTTTTATACCACCGTATATTTTAGAGAACTCCATAATGATATTAGGCATAATAAATGAAGAAACGAAATTTTCACCACTAACGGTTAAAGTTCCAGACTTAATTTCACAAACGTCGTTAAGCTCTTCTTGTAAGCGCTTTTTTAATGCACGCATTTCTTCGACTGCGCCGATGTATATTTTACCTGCTTCTGTTAAAGTAATAGGCGAGGTTGAACGGTCAAAAAGCGTAACCCCCAAAGATTTTTCTACTTTTTTAACAATAGCCGATAAAGCCGGTTGAGATACAAAAAACTTTTTTGCCGCAAGCGAGAAGCTTTTTTGTTTATATACCTCGTATACGTAATCTGTAACGTCCATAACTCTCCTCGTGTTATAACTTTAAATTTATACTAAACTAAAACGATTTATAATTTTATTATATCATAGAACTTTTTTCTATGCAATAAAAAAATACACCGATAAAATTGTCTTTTGCCGGTGTAAAATTTAAATATTTATTTCTTATATTGTTTGATGCCGGCGGAAAACAAATCTCCTCCGACGCTGTCGTACGTTACGATAGCGTAAAAATCTTGTATTTCCAGTTTATGAATTGCTTCTGCGCCCAAGTCTTCATACGCTACTACTTCACAAGCTTTTACCGATTCGGAAATACTAGCCGCCGCACCGCCGATTGCCGACATATAAACTGCGCCGTGTTCTTTTAACCAGTCTTTTAATTCGGCACATCTGGGACCCTTTCCTATCATTACTTTTAACCCTTGTTCTAATAACGGTTTAGTATAGGCGTCCATGCGGTAACTAGAAGTAGGACCTGCCGAACCGATTGCTCTGCCAGGTTTTGCGGGTGTAGGTCCTACATAATATATAGCCATATTGTTTACGTCTATTGGTAATTGTTGGTTGTTTTTTAAAAGCTCACATAGGCGTTTATGAGCAGCGTCCCTGCCCGTGTACATAGTTCCACTAAGATATACTACGTCGCCTACGCGTAATTTTTTTATTTGTTCAGGGTCTACGGGACAAGTTAGTTTTATCATACTCTCTCTCCTTATAAGGTTGCAGATTTATGTCTTGCTGAGTGACATTGTAGATTAATTGCTACGGGTAAGCTTGCTATATGACAGGGATGAACGTTTACTTTTACGGCAAGACAAGTCTTAGTTCCGCCAAAACCCATCGCTCCTACACCTGTATTGTTAACAAGTTCTAGCAGTTCTTTTTCTAATTTTCTTGCTATGGGGTCGGTGCTTTCGTCATCTATTTCGCGAAGCAATGCCTCTTTTGCCATCAACGCACACTTTTCAAAGTTGCCACCGATACCAACACCGATTACGAGAGGCGGACAAGGTTTACCGCCCGCTTCTTCAACAGTTTTTACTACGAGATTTTTTATTCCCTCTACTCCGTCTGCGGGTATTAACATTTTAACCACCGAAAGGTTTTCGCTTCCGCCACCCTTTGGGGCAACATCGATTTTAAAAATTTCTCCCGGTACTAATTTTATATGTACAATAGCAGGCGTGTTATCTTTTGTATTTACCCTATCAAGAGGATGTCTAACCACAGATTTTCTCAAAAAACCTTCGGTGTACGCTTGACGCACGCCCTCGTTTACCGCTTGATAGATATCGCCTTCAAACACCACTTCCGAACCGATAGTTAAAAACACTACGGCTACGCCCGTATCTTGGCATAATGGCAATTGCTTTTGTTTTGAAAGTTCGGCGTTTGCGATAATTTGATTAAATACGTCTTTACAAAGCGGTGACTGTTCTTGTTCTTTTGCCGTTTTTAAGGTTTGCATTACGTTTTCAGGTAAGTTTGAACAAGCGTCTATAAATAAATCCTTTACTTTTTCAGTTACTAACTTCAAGTCGATTTTTCTCATTTTCTTCTTCCTTATTTTTTTTATTATAAAAAGCCGTGCTTTCTATTAATGCCATTACTACTATAACGATATTGTAAATGAAAGGGTCCATTTGAGGCGCTTGGTCGGTTATTCCGCTAAGCGCAACGAATACTATTAAAAGCCGCAACATTAAACCGTTGCCAAAAAAATCTTTTATCAGTATTTTATATTTAAACACCGTAAACACTAGCATACATAAAGTCCCGAAAATACCAAGCGACGTAATCCATTGTATTAGGGTGTTATGCGCAAGAACGTAATTTGAAGCCCCTGCGCCCATGCAAGGCACTGTCCCATCTATCTTAAATCCTATACCGAATAAAGGATTTTGCTTGAACATTTCTATGCACCATGGCCAAAGTTCTTCTCTACCTGTTAAACCTTCTTTTATAGAAAAACCCCAAAGCATTTGTTCAATCAAAGACCAACTTATCACAGTTGCAACTATGACGACCAAAAATATGCTTCCCGAAAATATTAAAAATTTTCTCTTATTTGGTGAGTGCTTAAAACTTAACACAACGTATACTAGTATACTGAGCGCACCGAGAGCAGTGTTCATACGGCAATAGGTTACGATAATAAAAAAATAAAATATTGATGCAACAACCAGTAAAAGCCCGTCTTTTGCAGTTTTGTATCCAAGACCGAATGCGCCAAATATACCTAGTAATATAAACGTTGATGCTACGTTAACGTTTTCTGCGCCCACCCAAGTGTCGTAACTTCTATCAAAAAGATGCTTTATACTTCCGGAATTAACGTAATTTTCGTATAACACCATAAAGCTGACTAGAATTGCGCCTGCAACAAAAAGCTTATAGAAAAATTTGTCGGTATTTTTCACACAGTTAAGGGCAATGAAATAAAATACGAACGTCGCTAGGCTAAAAGCTACGATAACTATCGCAGTTTTTAAATTAAAATCAAACCCCACACCACCCAACAGATAGGCAATGGTTATAAGTATAAGTGGTAGATAAAGTTTACCTTTTATTAAAGCCTTTTGTTTTTTTAGTGCTATGATTTTGCACACGGCATAAACTAATAATGCCACTATAACAACTGCAATCACTATTACAAAAAGAACTACGGCGAGATGGTTAACTGTATCTTTTATATAAAACGGCGCGTAAAAAATAATACCAAAAACGTTTTTTACGTCGTCGCAAAAAATAAGAATTAATATGATTGCCAATGCAATTATAGGTAGAGTTATTTGAGTAACGTCAAATATTCTGCCTAAAACGGCAAAAAAGAATATTGTGGGGATTAAATAAAAAGATTGCAACGCGTTTTTAATTTTAGTATTTATCATATTTCAAGTCCGCCAAAATTTTTCTTTTTTTTCAAATATATATTATAATATTTCGATTACAAAGTCAAGCCATTTTATTTTGCCGTTGACAAACAATATTATATATTGTATAATTTTTTTATGGACGAAAACTTTACACCAATAGCAAATAAAATAGAATTCGACGAAAAAACGGCTGAACCGGTTATCGTGCAAGTGCCAGTGGACCAAATTCCTGAAACTACGACGGATAAAAAGCCCGAACAAAAAGAAGTTTCCTTGCGTAAGTACGGCAAACAGCTTGTAATGACCCAAGTTTTGGGACTTTATCCCGATGAGAAAACTACGTCTAAGCGCCAAAAGATACTTAAACGCGTTATGGTTTTTAGTTTTTTAGCAGTAATCTTAGGCGTACTTGCAATCACTTTTTATCACGATTTCTTGTCACCGTCAGCGCTTGCCAACCCACCACAGTGGTCAGAAATACTGTCAACGTTAAAAAGCAACTGGTTTTATTTGTTATTGGCAATCGGCTCACTTGCTCTTTGTTTTTTTAGCAAAGGATTTAAGTTGTCGGTTTTTTGTAAAAAAGCCACCGGAAAATGGCGTTTTAAAACGTGTTTTGAAACGGGTATAGTTGGACATTATTATAATTACGTAACCCCTCTTGCGGTAGGCGGTCAACCTTTTGAAATTTACCATCTTTCCCGTCACGGTGTTCACAGTAGCGTAGCGTCAAGCTTACCCATAGCGGCGTTTTTTATGTACCAGCTTGCTTTCGTGGTTTTAGGTATTTTTTCGTTGGTGGTTTTTACGCCTGCGACAAACATACTTAAAACTCCTATTGAACTGGTCGGGTCTACTATGGCGTCAATTGCAAGACCTGCGGCAATATTCGGGCTTTTTACGTGTATGCTTATGCCCGTCGTAGTCGTTACTTTCTTTTTCCTACCAAGACTTGCATCTAAACTGATACATTTTGGACTAAACTTAGGCGGAAAGCTAAAACTCGTTAAAAACGTTAAACTCACTACCTATAAAGTGCTAAAAGCGGTAATGGGTAATGCCAAGAGTATTAAAAGTTTTGGAACTAACCCACTCATATTTATAACGGCGTTTTTAATAAGTTTAGTAGAGGTTCTATCGCTTTGCTCAATTGCTTATTTTACTTTAAGATTTTTCGGGTTTGCTAACCCCAAAGTCGTTGGTGTGTTGGAATGGGCGCAAATTGTTACAGTTTGTATGGTGCTATACGCAGCCGTGTCGTTTATACCTACGCCCGGTAATTCAGGCGCTGCCGACGCATCGTTTTATACACTCTTTAAAGTCGGCTTAGTATCGGTTGCAGGTTTATCTTTCCCTGCAATGCTACTTTGGAGATTGCTATCATTTTATTCGTTTATTATAATAGGTTTTGCTTTCACTACTATTAAACGAAAATCAGACAGACGTAAAGAACAAGCAGGCATCCCTCTTTATAGAGAATAATTAAAAAATTAAAAGGCAAGTTTAACACTTGCCTTTTTTATTACCCGAAATCATGTCTGTTGCAAAATATATTATTTTTTTCCAGCACACCAATAATTTCTTCTATTTTAATAAAACAATCTTCGTCCGACAAGCTCTCTTCGTCCAAAAAATCTTTTTTTTCTTTTAAAACCTTATAACATTCACTTTCTATTATCTCTTTTAGCAATTTGTCGTTCAAGAAATCAAAATCATAGGTTTCATTCTGTAAAGCACTAATTGCTAATTCTCTCCACAACTCCATATCTTTTCCTCTCCTATCCAAAAATGGGGATTATATCCCCTTAATAAAATAGATTATAACCCCCATAATATTAAATGTCAACACTTAGGGGGGGTAAAATGTTTAAATTCGATAGATTGTTTTTAACAATGGAAAAAAACGGTGTTTCCTCTTATAAGCTTAGAGAGGAATGTGGAATAGACAGTAAAACAGTACGTAGGCTTAAAGCAAATCAAAATATTGAAATGAAAACACTTGATAGAATTTGTTCTTTCTTAGACTGCAAAATAGAAGACGTTGTAGAATTTATAAAAAACTAACTTTAAAAGGCAAGTTTAACACTTGCCTTTTTTTGTTTTGTATTCTGTTATGATTTCTTTGTACGCCTGTTTTACTTCTTCGCCTACGTCGTCCCAAGTGCGGTAAAGCGTTTTGAAAGCATTTTCGCCAACGGTTTTTATGAGTTCGGGATTAGAACATAAATACTCTAACTTTTCAGCGTAGCTTAAAGCGTTTTCTTTACATATAAAACCGTTTTCGCCGTCTATAATTTGTTCTGCTGAACAAGAATTTTCAACGACTACCGCGGGCGTTTTGTGAGCCGACGCTTCAATTTGAACAATGCTTGCCATATCGAACGTGGACGGAAACAGCAATAAATCTCCCCTTAAATAATACGCTTGTAAAAGTTGTCTGTCTTTAACGTTTCCTGTAAAAATACATTTATCGTACACGTCTATATCGGTAGCGTATTTTACCAACTCTTCATAGTCAAACCCACCGCCAACGAACAGCATTTTAAAATCAACGTTTTTGCTTTTTAAGATTTTCAACGCATCACATATAAGTTTTAAGTTTTTGTACATCGCCATACGGCCAACAAAGACGAACACGTTTTTTTGAGTTTCTAAACCGTGTAATTCGTTTATCTTTGAAATAAGTTCAGTAGCGTTTTCTGGGAATTTATAATCGGTAGCATTTCTTATAACCTTAACATCCCCATCATATCCGTACTGCCTTAAAAACTGCACGCTAGCGTTACTTACCGTCCACACGCTGTCGGCTTTTTTATAAAGTTTAGATATAAACCTTACCATAAACTTTACTAATGGATTACGTTTACCTAACACCCTTTCAAAATCTCTGTGATATTGTGTATGCAGTGTGGCAACGATTGGTTTGCCTTGCCTTTTTGCTATTTTTAAGGCGCGACGACCGATTAAAAAAGGCGAATGCGCGTGCAAAATATCATAATCAGCTTCTATTATCGTTTTAGTAAACTTTCTATCAAGAAACGGAACGCACGAACGGTACCCTTCGGGAGCGTTTACCGCCTTACACCTTAAAACCTTAAAATCAGTTTTTTCTACGTAACCGCTTTTTTTACTAAAACTAGGGCAAGCAACGTCGCATTCGTCAGTTTTGTTTATTTGTTTTATATAGTTGTCAACAACCGCAACCACCCCGTCTACCGTCGGATGATAGGCATCGGTAAGTTGCAATACTTTGATTTTGTTTTCCATAACCATAATATCTCGCTCTTAAATTAAATAAATTATACTCTATATATACTTGTTTGTCAAACCAAAACTTGTTTTTTGGGGTTGGATGTGATACTATATTAAATAGGAGAAAACTATGATTAGAATTTGGGCAAAAGTTTTAAAGGACAATAAAATAATAAAACAGTGCGTTTATGAACGCGAAGGCAGTATCGATTATTCTGAATTTTTTGAATATACCAGAGATATTTGTGAAAAATTAGACGTCGCCACACCCGTTTTAATAAAAACGCATCTTTTTTCATATGCTAAATATAACGTCGTAACTTTTAGAAAGGACGATTTTGTCGAAAACGTGAATTTTGACAGGCTTGTTTTTGAAAACGCTTTGCTCTAACGTATAAAATTATATTTTTTACCCATACTTATTGTGCAAAGGGGGTAAAATATGAAAATTGCTTCGATTATTGCATTTTGTCTCGTTATAGTAGGCGCATTAGTTTGGGGGCTTATAGGCTTCTTTAACTTTAATTTAGTCGCTGCTATTTTCGGGGCAGGTTCAGTAGCGACAATGTCACGAATTATTTATTCGGTCGTAGGACTTTCTGCCTTATGGCTTTTAATAGTTTGGGCAGTATACAGACCGTTTAGAGCTATTGACTAAGAAAAAAAAGAGAGTTCAATTGAACTCTCTTTTTTTGTTAGAACCCCTAAACTATCCATCAAGGTTGCTATCCTCTAAAATTGACATTTCTTCAAAAAGTTTACGTACGTCAATATCTAAACCGCACGCTATCCTGAATATAAGAATAAAATTATACGACCTTTTGTATTTAAGCACCCTCGTTATCGCAACCAACGGAACATTGCATTTTTTTGCAAATTCTTTTACTGTTAAATTGTTTTCTTTTATAAATCTTTCTATCAATTCTGCTTTAACGATAAACATAATCTTTTACCTACTAAGTTTAAAATAAAAATTTTGCACAAACTCGTTATTTATGCACAATATTTGCACCCTTGTTCTTATAATAGTACAATTTTTGTGAACTGTCAAGCGTTTTGTGCAATATTTTTGTATAATCTATAAAAGGTGTATAAATATGAAATTTAATGAAATTTTTTTAGAATTAAGAAAAGAAAAGGGGTTAACCCAATTAGAAATTGCAAACAAAACAGGCTTTGCGAAAAATACTGTTTGCGCTTGGGAAAAAGGACGTGCTCAACCCAACTTTGAAACATTGTCTCAACTCTCAAAAATTTTTAACGTAACTATTGATTATCTTTTAGGTGCTGAAAGTGAATATGAATTTAACAGTATAAACCGCACTGTTCAAACCGTAAATTGTAAAAGTTTTAACAATAAAGAACGCAAGTTAATTGATAATTTTAGAAAACTATCTCCTACCGAACAAGACGTTATAATAGTGCAAACAAAAGCTCTTGCTGATAAATAATATAATTCATCAAAACATACAAAAACTCTCAACTATATGGTTGAGAGTTTTTGTATTAGATTTATTGTTTTAATTAAAACATTTTCAACGAATGTTTATTTAAAATGTTTTTTTAATAATACTATTATAGGCGAGCCGACGGCGTATACTGAAATACTTTGGCTAATTGTCAAAGATATTACTTGTAAATAATACACCATATCCGACTGATAATAGCAGTAATACCAGATTACGGGTAAAAATAAAGCGTTAAGTAAAACAGGAAACAAACCGCCTATCACAATTTTTAGCCAAGTTGTTTTAATAATTCTTCCGACCAAATAGGTGCATCCACCGGCAAAAAGAGTTACAAGTCCACCAAAAATTACGTCTAGCAATTGGCAACCAGTTATAAAATTAGAAAGCGTACAGCCTACGAAAAGCGCAGGTACGGCTTCGGGAAAAACTAACGCAAGTAGCGTAAGTCCCTCAGACGGTCTGAACTGAATTTCCGTGCTGGCAATGGGAAAAGTTATGAGCGTTAACGCCACGTAAAGTCCTGCTATTATGCCTGCGCGCGCAAGCGACGAAGTTGCTTTAAACATAAAAAATCCTTTTCTTTATAAATTTAACCGAAGAAAAGGAAGTCGATAAAAATATTCCGTTTTTTCGGTTGTTTTATAGAAGTGTTGTCCGAAAACCTTCTATATTTATTTTAACACTTTTTTCTAATTTTGTATACTTTTTTCTATGGTTTTAAAAGAAATTTTTAAAAGTTATTGACAACTGCAACGATACATTATATATTAAGTATAGAAAAATCAGATAGAGGCGCGTTTTTTATGATAAGCGACGGAGGGGCTATTTAATAGTCGTGGTAAAGGAAAAAACGCCGAAGAAAGTAAGTTTGCCCAAAACTGCTTATCTGGGTGCAATGGAAATACCATTGCAACTGTCGACGGAAGTTCTCGTCGTTGCGCTATTTTGTATACTATGAACTCTTTTTCACGGTGTAAAAATAGCATCGTGATTTTTTATTTTTACAAAAGGAGTTTGAAGTATGAAAGAGAAAAAGTTTCTAACCCCTCGCGCAATAACTTTAATCGTATCTTCTGTTGTTATTCTTGCGCTACTATTGGTTGCCGTTTTGACGGACACCGTTCATAACACCATTAACTGTTCTACTTGTCAAGGTACGGGCGAATTCTTAGGCGACACTTGTGATAAATGCGAAGGTGCTGGCACAGGCATTGGCTCGTTCTGGGCAATGCTTCCCCCTATTATCGCTATCGGCTTAGCGCTCATAACGAAAGAAGTTTTCAGTTCGTTGTTTATAGGTGTTTTATCGGGTGCAATACTTGCTACCGATTTTTCACCCGTAGGCACGATGGATATGGTAATTAACCAAGGATTTATTTCGGCAGTTTCAGGAACCGCTGGTATATTTATCTTCCTTATCGAATTAGGGATATTAGTTGCGCTTGTTAATAAAGCAGGTGGGTCAAGGGCGTTTGGCGAATGGGCAAAATCTCACGTTAAAAGTAAAGCCGGTGCTGCTTTATGCACTTTCATTTTAGGTATTTTAATTTTTATCGACGATTACTTTAACTGCTTAACCGTTGGCTCAGTTATGCGTCCTGTTACCGATAAACATAAAATTTCCCGTTCTAAACTTGCATTTATAATCGACGCAACCGCTGCACCCATCTGCATGATAGCGCCAATTTCTTCTTGGGCTGCCGCAGTTTCGCAGTACGCTGCTGACGGCGAAGGTATTTCGCTGTTTATAATGGCAATACCTTTTAACTTCTATTCAATACTAACAATTGTTTTCGTTCTTGCGTTAATTTTAATGAAGTTTGATTTCGGTCCTATGAAAAAACATGAAGAAAACGCTGAAAACGGCGATTTGTTTAGTGGTAAACAAGTAAAACAGGAGGAAGAAATTCCTTGTGAAAAAGGTAGAGTGTTCGACTTAGTTCTTCCTATCATATTCTTGCTAATCGCAAGCGTGTTTGCGCTGGTTTACGTTGGCGGTATTTTAGACGGTGCTAATTTTATAACGGCATTATCCGATACGGATGCTACGGTTGCTCTTCCTTGGGGCGGTCTTATCGCTTTAATTGCCACCATTATTTATCTTGCTATCAGAAAAGTCGTTACCTTTAACGAATCTATGTTGGCTATCCCCAAAGGTTTTATCGCTATGGTACCTGCAATTTTAATTTTAACCTTTGCGACTGCTTTAAAAAATATGACTGGTGAACTCGGTGCTTCTTTCTTCGTAGGCGATCTTATGAGTAAAGTTCCCGATTTCTTACTAAAATTATTACCTGCAATTATCTTCATAGTTGCTTGTATACTTGCTTTCGCAACCGGTACGAGTTGGGGAACGTTCGGTATATTAATTCCTATCGTTATGGCTATGTATCCCACACAAACTGCCGACCCGTTATACATCATCGGTATTTCAGCGTGTCTAGCTGGGGCTGTTTGTGGCGACCACTGTTCACCCATCTCCGACACTACTATTATGTCGTCGGCTGGCGCTGAGTGTGAACATTTAAATCACGTATCAACTCAAATCCCATACGCTATTTACGTTGCCGTTATTTCGGTCATCAGTTTCGTAATTGCAGGCTTCGTACCTTATTGGTATATTGCTTTACCGATTGCTATCGGCATTTTAATCGGTTCTATGTTTTTGACAAAATATTTCATAAACAGAAAAACAGCTAAAACCGAAAATACACAAGAATAATTTACAGCTAAATTCAAAGACGGCTTGAAAATTCAAGCCGTCTTTTTATAGTTTTCTAACTTAATTCAGAACATTTACAACAAAACTTGTCTTTGAGCTGTTTTACGTCGCTAATTTCGGCGGTTTCAACCCTTGCATAATCGTGTTCTGTTAAAAGCGAAAAGGCGTTAAACTGGTCGTCAGCGCTTTCTTGCATAAGCGATTTTACCGTCGTTCTGAATCCTTTGCTAACACCTTCGGTTAAACAGGTTGCGTACATTTTATAGACCTGTTTTTCAGAGTTCAATAAGTCTATTAAACTGTCTTGTTCGTTTAAAGTTATTTCTGCTTTATAATTACTCACTTTTATTTTCCCCCTTTTAAAGTAATTCTAACAAACGTTCAAAACGGTTTTGATGATTGTCGGCAAGTTTTGAACATTGTTCAGCTAGTGTTTGGTCGGTTAAAACTCTTGAATACAATCTTGCTTTTTTGCACGCCATTTCCTCGTAAACTAAAAGGTCGCTAAGAAGTGTAAGTTCTTTTGTTGTTAGCATATTGTTTGCCATAATAATTCTCCTTTTACGTTATTTGATTAATTTATTACCCAAATTTTTTTGTTTATACAATTTTTTAATAAGGTATAAGAAAAAATTATGGCAAAAGTATGTTAATTTTAAAGTAATTATGGTATAGTAAAAGGGTAATAAAATTATTTCACAGGAGAAAAATATGAGCCGTTCTTTCGGAACAATTTCAAGAGGTGTAAGAGCACCCATTATCAAAACGGGCGACGATATCGTTTCTATCGTTACCGACTGTATTTTAGACGCGTCTAAGAACGAAAACGTCCCTGTTCAAAACAAAGACGTAGTTGCAATTACCGAGGCTGTCGTTGCAAGGGCGCAAGGAAATTACGCTACAATTGACCAAATTGCAGAGGACGTTAAACAAAAACTCGGTGGCGAAACTATCGGCATTATATTCCCGATACTTTCTCGTAACCGTTTTTCAGTTTGCTTAAAAGGTATCGCTAGGGGCGCAAAAAAAGTTATCGTTATGCTATCATACCCGTCTGACGAAGTTGGTAACCACTTAATTAGTATGGACCAAGTAGACGAGTCGGGCGTTAATCCTTACGCTGACGTTTTAACCGAACAAAAATACCGCGAACTCTTCGGTTACGTAAAACACACTTTCACGGGTGTTGATTACGTTGAATATTACAAAGAACTTATTACCGCAGAAGGGGCAGAGTGTGAAATTATTTTTGCTAACAACGCAAAAGCTATTCTTCCCTTTACTAAAAACGTTTTATGTTGCGATATTCACACGCGTGAGCGTTCTAAACGTATTCTAAAACAAGCAGGCGCAGAAAAAGTAGTTGGGTTTGACGAACTCTTAAACAGTTCAGTAATGGGTAGTGGATATAACCAAAACTACGGTTTACTCGGCTCTAACAAGGCAACCGAAGATTCGGTAAAATTATTCCCGAGAGACGCTCAGCCTATCGTTGACGCTATACAACAAAAAATTCTTGAAAAAACAGGCAAGAAAATTGAAGTTATGGTTTACGGCGACGGCGCATTCAAAGACCCCGTTGGTAAAATTTGGGAACTTGCCGACCCAGTGGTATCTCCTGCCTACACGGACGGCTTAGAGGGTACGCCTAACGAACTTAAACTTAAATACCTTGCCGATAACGATTTCAAAGATTTAAAGGGCGAAGAATTAAAACAAGCAATAAAACAAGAAATTGCTAAAAAAGACAGTTCCACCGTCGGTCAAATGGGGACTACCCCACGTCGCTTAACCGACCTTATCGGGTCGCTTTGCGACTTAACCTCTGGTTCTGGCGACAAGGGTACGCCAATTATTTGGATACAGGGTTATTTCGATAACTACGTTGACGAAAATTAATACAAAATAAAATTATAACGCCGTTTGATAACTCAAACGGCGTTTTTATTGATAAAGACAAGGTAAAAGCGTCGCTAAAAATAGCGACGCTTTTTATCTAATAAAAACTATTTAGTTAAGTTTTCTTTTAACGAAACGAGTTGTTTGTAGAGTTCTTCGGGTACTCTGGTAAGTTCCCCGTAGAACGCTTCGATACCGTCAGCCTCTTTTATCCAATTTTCTTTGTCGATTGAGAGTAACTCTTTAATGGTATCAACGGTAATGTCTTCTAAGCCATCGATGTTGATGTCTTCTGCGTTGGGGATATAACCGATAGCTGTTTCTTGTGCGCTAACCTTATCTTCGCAACGGTCTAAAATCCAGTCGAGAACGCGGAGGTTGTCGCCAAAGCCCGGCCAAATGAAATTGCCGTTGTCATCGGTTCTAAACCAGTTAACGTTGAAGATTTTGGGTAGGTTTGAAGCCTTTTTGCCCATTTCTATCCAGTGACCAAAGTAGTCACCCATATTGTAACCAACGAAAGGTCTCATTGCCATAGGGTCGCGACGTACAACACCTACTGCACCGGTAGCGGCTGCGGTGGTTTCACTTGCCATAATCGAACCTACGAATACACCGTTGTTCCAGTCTTTCGATTGATATACGAGCGGAGCGGTCTTAGCGCGTCTGCCACCGAACACGATAGCCGATAGCGGAACTCCGTTGGGTGCTTCAAATTGGTCGGAAAGGCAAGGACAGTTTACGGTAGGAGCGGTGAAACGGCTGTTGGGGTGAGCGCCTTTAACGGGTTTACCGTCAGCGTCTTTCATGTCGCCGTTCCAAGGATTACCTTTCCAGTCAATAGCGTTTTTCGGGGGATTTTTATCAAGACCTTCCCACCATACTGTTTCGTCGTCAAGATTTTCAACAACGTTGGTGAAAATGGTGTTTTTCATAGTAGATTTTAATGCGTTGGGGTTAGACTTTAAGTTAGTACCGGGAGCAACGCCAAAGAAACCGTTTTCGGGGTTAACTGCCCAAAGTCTGCCGTCTTCGCCCACTCTAATCCAAGCAATGTCGTCGCCTACGCATTCTACTTTATAGCCTTTCTTCAAGTAAGTTTCCGGAGGAATAAGCATTGCAAGGTTGGTCTTAGCGCAAGCAGAGGGGAACGCAGCGGCGATGTATTTCTTTTCGCCCTTAGGATTAGTGATGCCGAGTATTAACATATGTTCTGCCATCCAACCTTCGTTTTTACCAAGGAAAGATGCAATACGCAATGCAAAACACTTTTTACCAAGTAATACGTTACCACCATAGTTAGAGTTTATGCTCATAATAGTATTTTCTTCGGGGAAGTGCATAATGTATCTCTTTTCTTCTGAAAGTTCTGCATAAGAGTGTAAACCCTTAATGAAATCTCCGTCACCCAAAGCGTCGATAACGTTTTTACCAACTCTGGTCATGATAGCCATATTTAATACTACGTAAATAGAGTCGGTAAGTTCAATACCTATTTTAGAGAACTTACTGCCAACAGCGCCCATCGAGTAAGGAATAACGTACATCGTTCTACCTTTCATAGCGCCTTTAAATAAACCGTTCATAAGCTCGTAAGCTTCGCTGGTTTCCATCCAGTTATTAATGGGAGCAGAGTCCTCTTTGTTCTTAGAACATATAAAAGTTCTACCTTCTACTCTTGCTACGTCGTTAGTCGTAGTACGGTGCAAATAGCAACCTGGAAGTTTTTCTTGGTTAAGTTTGATAAGAATACCCTCTTCAACCGCTTGTTTACGGAAGGCTTCAAGCTGTTCTTCACTACCGTCAACCCAAACGATTTTTTCCGGCTGGCAAAGTTCTTCGGTTTGTTTAATAAAATCCAAAACCTTTTTGTTAGTCGTCATTTTGATTTCTCCTTATGTTTTTTCGGGTATTCCCGACATGTTACAGGTTTTTGTTTAAAAACAAGGGATTTATAAGAAAATACCAAGCGTTCTGCTCTAACAAAACAAATTTTTTTAACGCCTTTTCCTCAAAAATTCCCTTTTCTTCGGCATTTTACATTATAGCACAAAATTAAATTCCTTGTAAAACGTTTTTAGCAGATTTTTAAATTTCACAACAAGATATTTTTTTGCTAATTGTAAAATATGATTTTCGTGTCTTTTTTGTTAAAATCGACAATAGTTTTCATAAAACGATAATTATAAGAATATATATTGTAATTAAATAGTATAATGGACGGAAAGTTTTATGGATTACAGTAAAAACGTTCTTATTTTAAAACAAACGGTTTCGGGGTATTCTTCGGGCGGTAAATTTTTGAGCGGAATTTTTAGGCTAGAACAAGAATCGGGCGTATATACGGCGTATCTTACGACGATAAACGCTAAGTTTAACGATAGTGGCGAGTACGCGTTGTATTTCTTAGACGATAAAGATATGTACAGATTTTCTTTGGGGAGTTTGCCAACGGCTTTTAACTGCACTCTGGATTTTTGTCCTAAAATCGATAAAGGGTTTGCAGTAGGCTTAGTATACGAATCGGACGGAATTCCCGTAGTGGTGGCGTTTTCTAAAACCGACGACTGTAAAACTGATTTTACAGAGTTTAAGAGTTTAGTTGCCACTCGGGCGTTAAAAACAAGAAAAAACACGGTAAAAGTTGAACCCGAAACGCCGTCGGTTACACCTACGGAAAGTTTCGTTCAGCCAACGTTAGATTTCGACGACGAGGCAGTCGCTACTGAAAATTACTATGCATTAGATAGAGAAATCAACGAAAAACTAAAAATTTTGGAGAACCAAGATGGACGGGTACAGCCTGAAATTTGCAATAACAATTACCAAAGCCAAGATAAAACGGCAGAAAACCAAGAAGACTCTCTCCTTGCACAAATTCAAGACGGGAATGATTTTGGCAAAAAATATAGTAGCGAATTCCCCTACTACGACGTCGCCAAAAAAGAATTAGAGCAATTGTTTGATAAATTTCCGATAGATTTAGGGTTAACTAAACTGTTTCCTGACAGCACTTTTGTTAGAATTAATTATTCGTCAGATAAATATTACGTAGTGGGTGTTATAAAAGAAAATAAAAAAGAAAAATACATATGCTACGGCGTTCCGTCACCGTATTCCGAAAAAGCCCCCAAGGAACTTGAAGGCTTCTGCTCGTTTATCCCCCTTTCTATTTTTGAAATGAAAGGCGACGGATATTTTATGATGTTTCAAGATGCCGAAACTGGCGAATGCATAAAAAAAGATTAAAATATATTTAAAATGATAAAAGGCAACGAAACTTGCCTTTTATTTTTTACGTTTGATTTTGCTGTTTTATCATATGAAAAAAAGGACAAAATTTTTGCCCTTTTTGATTTCGAAATTAATCTAAGCATTTAGAGAAAAAATAGTGGGTGTCAGTTTGGTCGGTAAGAATTAAACCTAAACTTTCTATTAGTCGTTTTGACGGTAGATTTTGTTTATAACATCTGCTTTTTACCGTTTTTACACCCAACGTTTTTAAATATTCTATTAGTGCCGTTGCGCTTTCTCTTGCGTAGCCTTTGTTTTGGTAGTCTTTAAAAAACCTAAACCCTATTTCTACGTCGGCATAATAGCCAAAATTATGAGCAACTAATTCACCTATCATTTTGCCGTTTGATTTAACGGCAAAAGAATATTCTTCCCCTTTTTCCTTTAAGCCGTTCATAAACGATATAAAGTAGTCAGAAGTTATCTCGTTGTCGCCTAAATCTTCTCTATAATCGTACCCCCACCAAATATTCAGGTCTTCGTCGGTGTACAAGTCAAAATACTCGTTTTTATCGTTTTCGGTTATATCTTCTATCGTTAAACGTTGGGTTACAATTTTAACGGGCGCAACGATTTTGTTAAACAACGTTGCTACCTTAACGGTATTCTTTTGACGAATTTCTATGGGGTGATATTGTAATTTAGATATTCTTAGTCCCATATCGCCACAGTCTTCTTCACGGTTGATATATTTTACTCCGTCTACTGCAAAAAGTTTAGCGAACTCTTGTGCCATAGTGGGATAAACGCCCTCATAACTTTTTAAGGCTTTCTCAACGTGTACGATTAAAGTATCGTTTACTACCTCGCCCATAGAAAACGCCACGACTTTACCGTCTAATTCTAAATACGCGCCTACTTGGTTTAACTTTTCGGTGTTTTTAATATAATCGTATACTTTTTCTTGTTCTGATTTTTCCGTCCATACGGAAAAGTCCGTACCACGCTCAAACTCTTTTAGAAACGTTTCTATTTTATGGTAATCGGTTTCTTTTAGAACTTTTACTTTATAGTCGGGGTATAACCTTTTAAACTTGTTGACGTGGTTTCTTTGACCGCTATTTTTTTTGCCCGAATAGGTTTTAAATTTTTCAGCGTCATAGATATAGTCGTCCCAGTCGCGTTCGTTAAAAATTTCTACTTTATCATAGCGGTTATGAAGTTTTACCGCGACGTCGTTTTGCACGCATCCGAAAACAAGTGGTATGTTGTTTTTCTTTGCGTATTCTTCTATTTCGGTTAACGCTAAGTTTACGTTTTTACCCATAGGATAATAGAAAACGTCTTTATAGTCGTTAGAAGTTTCTTTCATTACAAGGGTATCGTCTACGATAGCATAATCGATTAAGTATTCGTCGCGCCACATATATTTGATGCCCACCGAAATATCGCAAAATGCGTTTTCTGATTGCTCTAAATACCCTTTTATTAAGTTTACGTTGTCGCCTAATTTTTTGAATTCTATCATACGTAAAGTTTAGGGCGCAATTTCTTGCGCCCGATATCTTGAATTAATTTTTCTTTTCTTTGTCCTCTTCGATAACGGCTTTTAGTGATGCTAGTAGTCCGGTAACGTTTTGTATTTCGCTGGGTACGATAATCTTGGTAGCGTTGCCGTCAGCCATTATCTTCAATGCGTCGTAACCTTTAAGCGTTAAGTATGCTGCGTTGGGGTTAGCGTTATTTATCATTTGAATAGCAGTTGCAGTACCTTCTGCTTCTGCGATAACCGCCGCCTTTTTAGCTTCGGCACGCAAAATCATTGCCTCTTTTTCGCCTTCTGCAACGAGAATATTACTGCGTTTTTCACCTTCTGCTTTTAAGATGCTTTCACGTCTTTCACGTTCTGCTCTCATTTGCTTTTCCATCGCCTGTTGAATATCTTTGGGCGGTAAAATGTTTTTAAGTTCTACGCGGTTAATCTTAATACCCCACGGGTCGGTGGCTTCGTCTAAGATAATTCTCATTTTACTGTTAACGGTATCACGCGAGGTAAGTGTGCCGTCAAGTTCGAGTTCACCAACCAAGTTACGTAACGTGGTTGCCGTTAAGTTCTCTATTGCACGCAAGGGGTCTTCTACGCCGTAAGTGAAAAGTTTTGCGTCGGTTACTTGAAAATATACGACGGTATCTATTTGCATAGTTACGTTATCTTTGGTAATAACTGGTTGGGGAGCAAAATCTGCCACTCTTTCTTTTAATGAAATAGGACCGCCTACTGCTTTGTCGATAAACGGAAATATAAAATGTATGCCCGTAGTTAAAAGTCTGTTAAACTTACCTAATCTTTCTACTACGAGTGCCGTTGATTGACGTACGATTTTTATCGACGAGATAATGATTACAAACGCTACTATTGCTAAAACGACAAGTACTACTGCCCATGCTTCCATAATAAGTTCTCCTTTTTAATTTTTATTTTCTTGGGGTGCGGGTTCTACGACGTATTTATTGCCCTTTAATTCCTTTACTATAACAATGGTTCCGGCAGGAATAGGCATATTGTTAGAAGAAACCGCGTTCCACGTAACGTCGTTTACCTTTATGGTACCCAAATTATCAAAAGTAATTGCTGAAAGAAGCCTAAACTCTCTGCCTATTGCCATATCCGCATTGGTGCGAACTTCTTTGTTGTTAAGTTTTTTTAACACCATTTGTCTAAAAGAAAATAGCAGTGCAAACGATATAACGATGAATACGGGAATTTGAACGTACCAGCCTAGACCTATTGCCGATAATACCAACGAAACAAGTCCACCGCCCGCAAACCATATGCACAACATATCGGTTGTGATAAATTCTAGTAGTAACGAGATTGCCGTGATTATAAGCCAAAAATATATCCACATAACGTTGCACGCTCCTTAAAATATTTTGTTAGAATTTTTCAAGTATTCCAAAATTTCGCCTAGTCTGTCTAAGTCGTCTCTGGTGTAGTAATCGATATAAATTCTGCCTTTGTTGTCGTTACCGATAGCGTTTACCTTAGTACCGAATACTCTTTGCATATCGCCGATAAGTTCTTTTAGCTCTGCCGAAAGTTCTTGGCGTTGTTTTCTTTTTGCCTTTTCTTCGGGCGGTAAGAAATAATCTTTAACACGTTTTTCTATTTCTCTTACCGATAAACCGTCTTTTACAGTGGTTTCAGCAAACTTTACTTGGTCTATTTGCGGTACGGGTAAGAGCGCCCTCGCGTGACCTGCCGAAAGTTTACCGCTTTCCACCATCTTCATTACTTCGGGCGATAAGCTTAATAGCCTTAACGTATTAGCGATTGCAGGACGCGATTTGCCTATTCTGTCAGCTAGGTCCTCTTGCGAAAGACCGTAATCTGTCATAAGCGATTTCATAGCGTTCGCCGCCTCGATGGGGTTCAAGTCTTCACGCTGTAAGTTTTCGATAAGCGAAATTTCTTTGATTTGACGTTCGTTATAGTTTTTAATTATTACCGGTACTTTTGATAGACCTGCAAGTTTACTTGCCCTAAATCTTCTCTCACCAGCGATAATCATATATCTATCACCGCTCTTGTTTACGATGATAGGCATAATTACGCCATGTTTTTCTATTGAATCGGCAAGTTCACGTAACGCCGTTTCGTTAAACACTTTTCTAGGTTGGTTAGGGTTGGCAAAAATTGACCCGATATCTATTTCCGTTACCCCTGCTTTTAAATCGGCAGGCTCTTCTTCAAAGATTAAACTCTTGCCGTAATCTTCTTCTGTTTCCGAGAATAACGCCGATAATCCTTTACCTAATCCTCTGTTTGGTTTCATTGTCTTTTGCTCCGTTTATTTTTTACTGCTTTTTAAATTTTGCAGGTTGTCTTGATATAAATTCTTCGGTTAGTGAATTGTAAGCTTTTGCACCCGAACACTTTACGTCGTGCAACATTATCGGTACGCCATGACTGGGCGCTTCTGCAAGCCTGATGTTTCTGGGTATGATGGTTTCAAATACACGCTTACCGAAAAACCTTTTAATTTCCGACGATATCTGACGTGAAATAATCGCTCTATTATCGCTCATTGTTAAAACTACGCCTTCAATTTTTAGGTCGGGATTAAGATGTTTTACGACTAGTTTAATGGTGTTCATAAGCTGGCTTAAACCCTCCATCGCGTAATATTCGCTTTGGATAGGTATTATTACCGTATCGCTAGCCGCTAGTGCGTTTATAGTTAACAAACCTAACGACGGCGGACAGTCTATGGTTATGAAATCGTAACTTTTCTTTGCCGTTTCTAAAACTCTTTTTAGTACACGCTCTCTATCTTTAAGATATACAAGCTCTACTTCTGCTCCTGCCAAATCTATGCTGGACGGCAATATATCTAAACCGTCCACGCAAGTTTTCATAACTGCCGATTCTATCGGAGCGTCGTCTATCATAACTTGATAAACAGAGTTTTTTACTTCGCTTTTTGAAAAACCCAAACCTGTTGTCGCGTTACCTTGCGGGTCTAAATCTACAACTAAACATTTGTAACCCTTATTTGCAAGATACGCCGACATGTTTACGCAAGTGGTAGTTTTACCTACACCGCCTTTCTGGTTTGAAAACGCTATAATTTTGCCCATAAATTTCCCTCTCGTCGTTTGTAAGGTTTTTATTCCTCGCCGTTTTTATCTTCGGCTTTTTGTTCTTCCTTGTTTTCTTCGGTAGGTTCTTTGTTTTGTTCTTCCACAGTTTTGTCGGGAACGATTACGCGCGATTTTCTTGCAAAGGGGTTTTCACGTAACGTTCTCTCGTTATCGTCCATAAACTGCATAATTTCTTCTACCGATTTGCCGTCCATAAGCATATCGACTTCTTCGCTGAATATTGTTTCTCTTTCAACCAAAAGTCTAGCCATATTGTCTAGAAGTTCTTTGTTTTCCGAAAGAAGTTTTCTTGCTTTTAACAAAGACGTTTCTATGATTTCTTTTACTTCTTGGTCGATAATGCCGGCAGTCTGTTCGCTGTAAGTTACGTGCGACGCCATATCTCTACCTATAAATATTTCTTTTTCGGCAGAATAAGAAATAGGTCCTACCTTTTCACTCATACCCCATTCGGTAACCATAAGCCTTGCGCGTTTACTTACTGCCTGAATATCCCCAGACGCCCCAGCGGAAATATCTTTGATGATAAGCTCTTCGGCTACGCGTCCACCTAAGGTCATAACTATATCGTCTAAAAGTTTTGCTTTTGTTAAGTGATTGTCGTCGTTGTCGGGTCTTGTCATAGTATAGCCAGCCGCTTGACCACGTGGAATAATCGAAACTTCGTGTACGGGGTCACAGTTAGGCAAAAGTCTTGCAAGAATTGCGTGTCCCGATTCGTGATAAGCAGTAATACGCTTATCTGTTTCGGTAACAAGTCTAGATTTCTTTTGCGGTCCTAACAATACCTTATTAATTCCTTCGTAAAGGTCTTTGTTAGAAATATATTTTCTGTTATCGCGCGCAGCCAAAATCGCTGCTTCATTTAATAAATTTTCTAAGTCAGCCCCAGAAAAACCACTAGTCATTCTGGCAACCGTTTTAAAGTTTACGTCAGTAGCGAGCGGTTTGTTTCTAGCGTGAACTTTTAGGATAGCCTCTCTACCACGAACGTCGGGAACGTTAACGTAAATTTGACGGTCAAACCTGCCCGGTCTAAGTAGCGCGGGGTCTAATATGTCTGCACGGTTAGTTGCAGCCATAACGATTATGCCGTCGTTTGTTTCAAAACCGTCCATCTGTACTAGTAATTGGTTTAAGGTTTGTTCTCTTTCGTCGTGCCCGCCACCCATACCAGTACCACGTTGACGACCTACTGCATCGATTTCGTCGATAAATACAATACATGGCATATTTTTCTTTGCAACGTCAAACAAATCTCTAACACGTGATGCACCAACACCGACAGACATTTCAACGAAGTCTGAACCGCTTATAGAAAAGAACGGAACCCCTGCTTCGCCGGCGACAGCTTTTGCAAAAAGAGTTTTACCTGTTCCGGGAGGACCAACTAAAAGCACGCCCTTGGGAATTCTTGCGCCAAGTTCGGAAAACTTCTTAGGATTTTTTAGGAAGTCTACAACTTCTGCAAGTTCGGCTTTTTCTTCTTCTGCGCCTGCCACGTCGGTAAATCTTACTTTTAAATCGCGGTTAATACGCGCGTTGGTTTTTGCAAAATTCATTGCCCCCTTAGCGCCACCTTGTGACTGATTGATTATAATCAAGAAAATCACTGCAATTATAACCGTACCGAATAAGGGTAATAAACTTGACCAGAACGAGCCGGCATTAGGGTCGGCATAGGTAAAATTAATACCTCCGTCATTTAACGCCTTTTCAAGTTCAGCAATGCTCTCACCGCTTCTTGAAAATGTAGTAGTAAAATTCTTAGCAACAGCATCGTTAAAAACTAGTTTAAATGTTAAATTATACCCATCCACGTAAACGTCCGACAAGCGTACGCGTTCGTAGGTAATTTTCGATAAAGTCGCCTTAACTGTTATCGCATTTGAATCATTAATTTCGCTTTGAGTTAAGCTACCGTCTTTTGACAATTCGGCAATCTCATAAAACTCTGAATAATCAACCGAAGTTGAATTATTTCCCAAACAATTAAACAACGACAACGAGCCTACAAGCAATACGATAACCAAAATAGTTATCAGTAAAAATTTGTTGTTTTTAGTTTTCAATTTTTTTCTCCTTAATCTTAATACAGTTAGTATACGGCAAAAAGATTAAAATAACCTTAAAAGTCCCGACTTTTTTATATTATTATCTTATTTTTTAATATTATATTATAAAACAAAATAAAATTCAACTATTATTAAAAAATTTTTTTCTTTTTATTAGCATTTTAGCGCTTATTTAAATTTTAAGCACCAAACTTATATAACGCAAGATTTGTAGACTGCGCTTGTTAAATTATTATGTCATAATTGTTGTCTGCGGTCAATAGTTTTGCTTATAAAAAATAAACACTTTAAATTTAAATTAAACTTGTATTTTAGTTTATAAGTTCTTATCATAATACGGTCTATTTTTATGAGTTTTCGCAAACACAAAAGTTGTTTCACGTGAAACAGGAAAAATTTTAAAATGTTTCACGTGAAACGTG
>JAZRGZ010000037.1:0-10851 GCA_045644505.1 Christensenellaceae bacterium
GAATTTGCCGAAACCATACAAAAAAGATTTTTCCCTAAGTCTAAGTTTAGAAGGCTTATGTGGAAAATAGAAACTTTATGGTATAGATTACGTAACGGAAATCTTAAAGGGATAAAAAAGGCTTTTGATAGAAAAAGAAAATAGAATTTATATTTAGGGTTAAGGGTTTGTGAATGCAAAGCACACAGCAAAATAAATCAAAACAATTAAAAATTGGAGCAATCATTTCCTATTTTGTAATCGCATTTAACATTGTTGCAGGCATAATCTATACGCCCTGGATGATTACTAAAATCGGACAAAGCAATTATGGGCTATATACGTTATCAGTCTCTTTGATTACTTTGTTTGTGATAGATTTTGGAATGGGCGCGGCGGTTTCAAGGTTTGTTTCAAAATATATTGCAGAGGAAAAGCAGGACGAAGTAAACAATTTTCTCGGCGTAGTATATAAATTGTATTTACTAATAGACTTGTTGATTTTTGTGATTTTGTTTGTTTTATACTTTTTTATCGATTCAATTTACGGGCAGCTAACAGACAGCGAGGTAGAAGTCTTTAAATTGCTCTACGTTATTGTTGGGTTGTTTAGTGTTATTTCTTTTCCGTTTTCTAATTTAAATGGTGTGTTGACGTCGTATGAAAAGTTTATTCCATTGAAGCTTTGTGATTTGTTTCATAAAGCATTTATTGTTGTGGCTATGGTAATCGCTTTATTGCTAGACGCAGGAGTTTATGCCCTTGTGCTAATAAATGCGATATCAGGAGTGCTGACAATATTAATAAAATTGTTCGTGATACGTTGTGGGACACCGGCTAGGGTAAACTGGAAATATTTTGATACAAAACTAGTTAAACATATTTTTACTTTTTCTATTTGGACCACTATTGCTTCTTTGGCGCAAAGATTAATATACAATATTACACCTTCTATTATAGCTGCTGTTTCTTCTACTGGAGCAACAGGCGTTGCAATCTTTGGTTTAGCAAGCACTATTGAGGGATATTTATATAGTGTTGCAACCGTTGTAAGTGGAATGTTTATGCCAAAAGTTGCAAGAATGGTATATAGTGAAGAAAAAGAAAGTTTAATGCCTTTAATGGTTAAGGTTGGACGAATTCAATGTATGGTAATCGGGTTGTTTTTAGTTGGTTTTGTTGCGTTAGGTCGTTCGTTTATTGTAGACGTATGGAATAAGCCTGATTTTGATACAAGTTATTTTTGCGCAGTATTGCTTATTCTCCCAAGCTATTTTTATTTGCCAATGGAAATTGCTAACACCGCATTAGTAGTAGAGAACAAGGTAAGGCTTCAGGCTTTCGTTTTTATTATAATGGGTTTGACGAATGTAGTATTATCGCTAATTCTTTCTTCCATTTTTGGGGCATTTGGTGCCGCTGTTTCTATATTTATTGCTTACATGTTAAGGACATTTTTAATGATTATTATATATCAGCGAAAAATGAAACTGAAAATGGGACAATTCTATAAGCAAACGTTCCTTAAAATTACACCTTGGCTAGCCCTGGTTTTAATTTTTGGACTTGTTTTAGAGTATTTTAATCCAATGGCTCATACGTTTTGGAGGTTTTTGGTAAACGGTGTAGTTTTAGTGTTTATATATGCCGACCTAATGGTTGTTTTTGTTTGGAATAAAGATGAAAAGGATTTATTTGGTAGTGCGATTAATTCGTTTTTTAATAAAAAAAATAGGAAGAAAGTATGAGAATACATTACATAGCTGAATATCCGGGAGAGAATGCTAATTTTAATAGAAAAGGCTCTCCGGCAGGTTTTGCAAAAATGAAATATTTTGAAGACGTTTTTATTAGTTTAGGAATTGACTATGAGATATATTCCACTAGTCAATCGGTTTTCCCTAAAAAACAAAAGAGGCGCAAAGAGGGTAATATTAGGTATCGTTCATCTTTTGCAACAAAAAACAAATATGCATTTTATTTTGATAGGTGCAAGGCAATTTTTCAATTAGTTGACTATCTTATGAAAATACCAAAAGATGACGTTGTTCTTGTTTATCACGAAAGATTTTATTTGCCATGGATTGCGTTCGTCCATAAAATAAAAAAATGGAAACTTATATACGAAGTCGAGGAAATTTACGGTGATGTTAGTGAAAATGAAAAATTATCAAAAAAAGAACGCAAATATCTCGAAAAAGCGGATGCATACATTTTTCCAACAGAATTGTTAAATCAGAAAATTAACACTAAAAATAAACCGTATGTTATTATTCACGGCACATACAATGTGGAAAAGAAAATTGCGAACAAGCATGATGACGGGCGTATACATTGCGTGTATGCAGGCACTTTCGACCCTCGAAAGGGGGGTGTAGCCGCCGCCGCCGCCGCCGGGGCGTTTCTTGATGAGAAATACCATGTGCATATCCTCGGTTTCGGTGGGGATAACGATAAAAAAAATTTGTTGCAAAAGATTGATGAAGTTAATGCTTTGTCAAAATGCAAGGTTACTTACGACGGATTGTTGTCGGGGGAAGAATATATAAAATTCATTCAGAGCTGTGATATAGGAATGAGCACACAAAATCCTAACGCGGCGTTTAACGCAACTTCTTTCCCTTCTAAAGTGCTTTCGTATATGGCAAACGGACTTCGTGTCGTTTCAATAAAGATTGAGGCTTTGAAGACCTCGGCGGTGAATGATTTGCTGTATTATTATGAAAAAAACACCCCCGAAGCGATTGCAAATGCGATTAAAGCGATTGACATAACCGCACCGTACGATAGCAGAGAAAAAATTAAAGAACTAGATAATCAATTCAAAAAAGATTTTAAACAATTTATGAAGGAATTAAGAGGAGAAAGATAATATGTCGCTTTTTGCAAATAAAACGTTATTAATCACGGGTGGTACGGGTTCGTTTGGAAACGCTGTGCTGAATAGATTTTTGAAGACGGATATCGGAGAAATTCGTATTTTTTCGCGCGATGAAAAAAAGCAAGACGATATGCGTCACGAATTTCAATCTAAAATGCCCGAAGTTGCTGATAAAATTAAATTCTATATCGGTGATGTTAGAGATATTGCAAGTGTTAAAAACGCTATGCACGGTGTAGATTACATATTTCATGCGGCTGCTTTAAAACAAGTCCCGTCTTGTGAGTTTTTCCCGATTGAAGCTGTAAAAACTAACGTTTTGGGTACGGAAAACGTTTTAACCGCCGCAATAGAAGAAGGCGTCAAAAACGTTGTGTGTTTATCGACCGATAAAGCGGCGTATCCTGTAAACGCTATGGGGACAAGCAAAGCTATGATGGAAAAGGTAGTAGTAGCAAAATCAAGAACGGTAAGTCCCGAAAAAACCAAAATTTGTTGTACTCGTTACGGAAACGTTATGTGTAGTCGCGGTTCGGTTATTCCATTGTGGATAGAACAGATTAAAAACGGTAAACCCGTAACGGTCACCGACCCTAATATGACCAGATTTATTATGAGTTTAGATGAAGCTGTTGACCTTGTGTTATTTGCTTTTGAGCACGGAGAAAGCGGTGATATTCTCGTTCAAAATGCGCCTGCTTGTACTATTCAAACACAAGCCGAAGCAGTTTGTGAATTGTTTGGCGGGAATAACGATGATATTAAAGTTATAGGTATACGACACGGAGAAAAAGTGTATGAAACCTTACTTACTAATGAAGAGTGCGCCAATGCAATTGACCTTGGTAATTTTTATCGTGTGCCTTGTGATAAACGTGGGTTAAATTACGATAAATACGTTAACGTGGGTGACACGGAAAGAAATACTTTAACCGAATTTAATTCAAATAACACTGAACTTTTAACTGTGGAGAAAACCAAAGAAAAAATCGCATCGCTAGCATTTATTCAAGAAGAACTAGGGAAGAATAAATAAATGCGTTGGCCGTATAAATGGAGAAAAAAAGAAGGATGTCCATTTAAAATTCCTCACTTGGCTGGATTTATATATAAGTGGGATTGTTTTATGGAAAACCTCTATATAAAAACGTGTCGTTTGCCTAAATCAGGTGTTTTTGAAGGCAGTGGAAGGAGAGAGAAAGTAATTGTCTCTTTAACCTCTTTCCCACCGCGCATTGAAGTTTGTTATTATGCAATTAAATCTTTAATGATACAGTCTTATAAGGCGGATAGAATAGTGCTTTGGCTGGCAGAAGATCAATTTCCTAATCGCAAACTTCCTAATAAATATAAGAAACTCATTAAAAGGGGCTTGGAAATTCGTTATTGTAAGGATTTAAGGTCACATAAAAAATACTATTTTGCACTACAAGAGCAAAAGCAAAATGAACTTATAATTACTTTTGACGATGATATTATTTTTGAGAGAGATGCGATAAAAAAACTTGTAGTTACGCATAATAAGTTCCCTAATTGTTTAATTTGTAATAGAGGACACCACATTACATGTAGTAACCAAAAATTAAATCCATACGACAAATGGAAAATATGTTCTACCGAGGGTGTGTTAAAACCGTCTATGAAAATTTTACCCTCAACAGGTGCCGGCTGTCTATATCCGCATGGGATAATGCCTCAAAGCACATTTGATTGGGAATTAATTAAAAGTAATGCTTTAACAGCAGACGATATTTGGATGTGTTTTAATAGAGTTTTGGCTGGAACGCCTGCAGTAAAAACACGAGAGAAGATTGCGATTTTGTGTAATGTAAGAAAAAGCCAAAAGCAAGCATTAACTCAACTTAATGATGTAGGACAAGAAAATCAACGAACTGTTGAAAGATTATTAAAAATATTTCCTGAAGTTTTTAAATATTGGGAAGATTAAATTAGGTAAATAAAATGAAAATACTTGTAACTGGGGCGAAAGGGTTTGTTGGTAAAAATCTTTGTTGCGCGTTAAAAAATATAAAAGACGCAAAAGACAAGACTCGTCCCAACTTAAAAATAGAAGAAATTTTTGAGTACGACATAGACAGTACTGAAAGCGACTTACAAAAATTTTGTAAAGAGTGTGATTTTGTTTTCAACCTTGCAGGCGTAAATCGTCCACAAAATCAGGAAGAGTTTATGCAAGGTAACTTTGGTTTTGCATCCACTCTTTTAGAAACGCTTAAATGTTTTAACAATAAAAGCCCTGTAATGCTGTCGTCGTCTATTCAAGCAACTTTAATTGGAAGATATGCCGACGGAGAGTATGGTAAAAGCAAAAAGGCAGGGGAAGACTTATTTTTTGATTACGGAAACCAAAACAACGTAGACGTTTATGTTTACCGTTTTCCAAACCTATTCGGCAAATGGTGTAGACCAAATTACAATAGTGCAGTTGCAACTTTTTGCAACAACATAGCAAACGATTTGCCTATAATCGTAAACGATAGAGCAGTAACACTGGAACTTTTATACATAGACGACCTTGTTGCAGAAATGTTAGACCTCTTAGAAAATAGGGCGCATCGTTGTGAATATGACGGTTTAACTGCAACAGAAAGCGTTGACGGAAAATTTTGTTACGTTCCTGTAACTCACAAAGTATCTCTTGGAGAAATAGTAGATTTATTATTCAGGTTTAACGAACAGCCTAAAACTTTAATAATGCCTGAAATCCCCGAAAACAGTTTTGAGAAAAAGTTATATTCTACTTATCTTTCATATTTACCAAAAGATAAAGTGGCGTTTGATTTAACAATGAATTGTGATAGTAGGGGCAGTTTTACCGAACTAATAAAGACCTTAAATAACGGACAAGTATCGATAAACGTTTCTAAACCAGGTATTACAAAAGGTGAACATTGGCACAATTCAAAATGGGAATTTTTTATCGTAGTATCGGGTAAAGGCTTAATACAGCAACGCAAAGTTGGTTCGGATGAAGTGATAGAGTTTTACGTAGACGGCGATAAAATAAAAGCCGTGCATATGTTACCAGGTTATACTCATAACATAATAAATTTATCCAAAACCGAAAATTTAGTAACAGTAATGTGGGCAAACGAACAGTTTGATGCAAACCGTCCAGATACATTTTTTGAAAAAGTGGAGAAGTAAGTATGTGCAATATACAAGATTATTCTAAAATTAAATTTAAGGACAATGGAAAATTAAAACTTCTTATAATTGTAGGTACGCGTCCTGAAATTATTCGACTAGCAGAAGTTATAAAAAAATGCCGTAAATATTTTGATTGTATTTTGGCGCATACAGGTCAAAACTATGATTACAACCTAAACGGTGTGTTTTTTAAAGACCTTAACCTTAACGCCCCCGACGTTTATATGGACGCAGTAGGCGATGACTTGGGAGCAACCATAGGCAATATAATAAACAATTCCTACAAATTAATGAACTCTATAAAACCAGACGCGTTATTAATTTTAGGCGATACAAACAGTTGTCTTTCAGCAATTTCGGCTAAGCGTTTACATATACCCATTTTCCATATGGAGGCAGGTAACCGTTGCAAAGACGAGTGCTTACCAGAAGAAACTAACCGTCGCATTGTTGATATTATTTCCGATGTTAACTTGGCTTATTCCGAACACGCGAGAAGATACCTTGCGGAATGCGGACTTCCTAAGGAAAGAACTTACGTAACGGGTTCTCCGATGGCCGAGGTTTTAAGACAAAGTTTAAGTTGTATAGAAAAAAGTGATATTTTATCAAGATTAGGATTAACTGCAAAAAAATATATCTTGTTGTCTGCTCATAGAGAGGAAAATATTGATACCGAAAAGAATTTTTTAACTTTATTTAACGCAATAAACAAAATGGCTGAAAAGTACGATATGCCGATACTTTATTCTTGTCATCCGAGAAGCAAAAAGCGGTTAGAAGAAAGTAAATTTAAATTAGACGAAAGGGTAGTCTGCCACGAGCCGTTGGGTTTTTTTGATTACAACAATTTGCAGTTAAATGCATTTGCAGTAGTGTCGGATAGTGGAACTTTACCCGAAGAAAGCAGTTTTTACACTAGCATTGGGAAGTCTTTCCCAGCTGTGTGTATTAGAACTTCTACCGAACGACCCGAAGCAATTGACAAAGCGTGTTTTGTAATTGCAGGTATAGACGAAAACAGTTTGTTGCAAGCGGTGGATACAGCGGTAAGTTTAGACGCCGACGGGCATGACGGAATTCCTGTACCCGACTACTTAGAAGAAAACGTTTCTACAAAAGTAGTAAAAATTATTCAGTCGTACACAGGAATAGTAAACAAAATGGTTTGGAGAAAGTTTTAGTAAAGGTTACTTGTGACTAATACGGAAAAGTTGTTTGTTGAGTGGGTAAAATGCGCCGTTGATGGTAAGAGAATTGACAGCATACCCGACCAAATAGACTATATAAAACTCTATAATTTGTGCATAGCGCAATCGATGACGGTTGCGGTATTTCGTGCATTAGAGGGGGTAAGAGAAAAACTTCCCCCTAACTTTTATAGCGCTCTAAAAAAATCCGCTGAACGTCATTTAATAGTTGACGTAAGGCAAAAATATTGTGATGAGGAAGTCTTAAAACACTTAGAAGAAAACTGCATTAAACATATTCCATTGAAAGGCTACGAACTTAAAAAACTATATGCTCATTCGGATATGCGATTTTCTTCCGACTGTGATATATTGGTAGAAATATCTGACGTAAAAAAGTTTATTTCGATGATGGAACAAAACGGTTTAAAGCTGATTAGAAACGACGTCCATCACGTAATAATGAAGTTTCCTGAAAGCAATACGATTTACGAATTCCATAAAAAATTGTTTGTCGGAAAACTTGAAAAGTATTTTAAGGTGGGTTTTGAAAAAGCAACCTTAAAAAAAGGCTTTTCATACAGATACGAATATTCTAAGGAATACTTTTACCTTACTGTTTTAGCGCACTCAGCATACCATTTCGGTCATTCTGCCGGAATAGGAATAAGACATCTAACCGACCTTTATTTAATGCAAAAAAACTATAATCTAGACCAAGAATATCTACAAACTGAACTTGAAAAAATTCAGTTAAAAAAATTTAATCAAGAATTGACTAAACTTGTGCATTGTTGGTTTAACGATGGAAAACCAGACGAGTTTACCCAAAAATTAGGATTGTACGTTTTAGGGTCGTCGGTTTTAGAAAACCGACAAAAACAAGCCGAGTCAGAGATTGCAAAACAAAGAAAATCTTTTGACGAAACTGCGAAAAAAAGCAAAAGAAGAACGGTTCTTAGAAGAATTTTTCCGACTCGTGAGTTTATGCAGATGGCGTTTCCCGTATTAAAAAAAGCAAGATGGTTAACGCCGTTGTTTTATCCTATTCGCTGGATAAAAGTTATATTTTTAAGACCTAAATCTATAAAAAAATTAAAAAACATTTTTAACGCCAAACCAGAAACAGTTAACCAAATGCACCAAATAAGAGAAAAATTAGGTTTAGAAAACGTATAAACTAAAAAGTTCGATTTTGTATAGCACAAAATCGAACTTTTTAATTTTTAAAAAATTTTGAAATTAGTTCTAAATATTCTTGCCATCTAGATTGTCTTATGGGCATTAAGTGGTGTTTTACGTCGTCGAACACAAGAACCAGGGCGGGTTTAATGCCATTGTGATTGGAGGTAAAATAAAAAGCGGTGAGTTTTTCGTTTGCTATTAAACGCTTTGCTGTGGCGTGATAATTAAAATAAGTCATATACGGAAATATTCTCTAAAAGTCGACCTATTATACACTTTTAAGTTATACACTTACTGTATATTGCCATAAAAATAAATAACATTATATATAATATAATTATATATATAATCAGAAGATAAAATACTTAACGTTGTTGGTGCCTAAAAATACTGATAGCGTTTTTGCTTTTTATAAACCAAACATTTTGGAGGCAGGAAGTGAAAAAAATTAAAGCATTACTTATGGCGATATTATGCGTAGCGTGTTTGACGTTTACGCTTACCGCTTGTGGTGAAACTCCGCCGACCGACCCAACACCCGCTGAAAAGTACAGCATTACTTTTGTCAGTGAAGATACGGTTAAAGGTACGGTTAGCGCCAAAGACGGGTCGAACACCGCTATTAATAGTGGCGACGAAGTGGAAAAGGGCACTCAAATTACTTTGATTGCTACTGCAAACACGGGTTATTCGTTTGACGGTTGGTACGCTTCTAATACAAAGGTATCATCTCAACTTGAATACACTTTGACAGTTAATGGAGACACTTCGCTTACGGCAAAGTTTAACGTTAACTCTTACGCGCTAAGTTATTCTTCGTCGGACGAATTTAAAGGAACGGTTACATCGTCTGTTCAGTCACAAACTGTTGAATACGGATTAAGCGTAACACTTACAGCTACACCCGTAGCGGGTTATAAGTTAGACGGCTGGTACGTAGACGACCATAAAGTTTCGACTGATTTAGCCTACACGTTTACAATGCCCGCAAATGATTATACCGTTCAAGCGAGATTTGTAGTGGAATCTTATAATTTTGGATATTCTGCCGAAAGCGGAAAAGGAACGGTAGTTTGCTTGCAACAGTTGGGTGCAAGCGTAGAATTCGGCACGTCTATTTCCTTAACGGCCACGGCGAACGAAGGTTACACGTTTGACGGTTGGTACCTTGGAAACGATAAAATACCTAACGCAGGCACAACTTATGCTTTTACAATGCCTTCATATGACTATGTAATACAAGCAAGATTTGTTGCAGAGGAATACATATTAAATTATTTTGTAAACGATACAGATATGGGCACTATTATCAATGCGTCCGCAAATAACACTGCAATAAGTTTCGGCACTTCCATATCATTAACAGCCCAAGCAAACGAAGGTTACGAGTTTGAGGGTTGGTTTGAAAACGGTAGTCTTGTAGGAGCTAATTTAACTTATAACAAAGCTATGCCTGCACGCGAACTCAACTTAGAGGCGCGTTTTAAACCAAAACAATTTAATTTAAGGTATACAGTAAACGACCAAGAACTAGGAAGAATAGAGCCTCAGGTTCAAATCGGAGATATGGTAGATTTTAACTCAGAGATTGTGCTTAAAGCGATACCTTTAAGCGAGGGTTATCAGTTCGACGGTTGGTTCGTTAACGGAGTATTTAAAAATTCAGACGCTATTTTAAGTGAATATATGCCTAATGGAAGTTTAACTATTGAAGCGCGTTTTAGCGTTAAATCGTTTATCTTAAAATATAGCGTAGATTTTGAAGAGAGAGGTTCAATATCTTGCCTAACTGCGCCTAATTCGCTTGTTAAATATAATGAGAAGATAAAGTTGACGGCAGTAGAAAAACCGGGTTATATGTTTAGCGGTTGGTACGTTGATAACAAAAAGTTAGACAACGTAGGCTTAGTACTTGAAAGAGAAATGCCTGCAAGCGACTATACCGTTCAAGCGAGATTTGTCCCCAAGCTATACAGATTAAAATTCTTATCTAGCGACACTACTATGGGTACGGTTTCGGTTGAGATAGAAAACAACCCTGTGGCAAATAATTCACTAGTAAACTATTTTGAATACGTAACGCTTATTGCGACTGCGCAAACGGGATACGTATTCAAAGGTTGGTATAAACTAGGCGAACTTGTGTCTAACAGCAATGAATACAACATTACAATGCCTAATGAAGACTCGACGTATACCGCAATATTTGAAAAGGCAAAATACACACTTAGTTGTTTGTCGGAAGACCAAATAAAAGGCACCGTATCGACAACGCCTACTAATACCGACAAAATAGAATACAATACGTCGGTAACCGTAACGGCAACTGAAAAGACAGGGTACGACTTCGACGGTTGGTATATAGAAGACGAAAAAATTATTAATGCAGGTGCAACTTACACCTTTACAATGACGGGTGATTTAGAGTTGATTGCAAAATTCGTT
>JAZRGZ010000038.1:0-8560 GCA_045644505.1 Christensenellaceae bacterium
GTCCGCTAACGCTTTTAAGATTTTCGTGCATTCTTCTCTTTCCATTATACACACCTCACATAGATTGTTGTCAATACTATTATACTCGTCACATTGATGTTTGTCAATAGGAAATGAGCTGTTTTTGAAAAAAATTTTTAGAAAGAAAAAGAACTCAGATTAAATATCCAAGTTCTTATTTTCTTTTTGACCGCTTGAAAGTGCAATTTCCTATAAATTTTTAATGTTTCAAAAAATCCCTTATAGGGAACGCCTTTTATCCGTCCGTTTTGCTTATTTATTTTTAATTATTTAATCAAACTTGCTGCATCTTCGTCAACGATTACGGTGCAATCGGGGTGAAGTTGCAATACACTTGCGGGGCAACTTTCAGTTACAGGTCCGTAAAGCATTTCTTTAACGGCTTTTGCTTTATTTGCGCCACTTGCGAGCATTAAGATTTTTTTAGCGTTCATAATGTTCTTCAAACCTTGCGTGAACGCTTGTCGCGGAACTTCCGAAATATCGTTAAACAATCTTGAATTGTCTTTAATAGTGCTTTCGGCTAAGTCTACTACGTGAGTAGTGCTACCGAAAGGAGTACCCGGTTCGTTAAACGCAATATGTCCATTTGAGCCTAAGCCTAAGAGTTGAACGTCCTGTTGTAATTCTTCTAGTAAAGCGTTATAGCGAGCGCATTCTTTTTCTGCGTCTTCTGCTTTACCGTTTTCGATATGAGTGTTATTTAAGTCAATATCGATATGGTTAAACAAGTTATCTCTCATAAAATAAACGTAACTTTGGTCGCTGGTAACGTCTAAACCTTTGTATTCGTCAAGGTTTACTGTTCTTATCTTAGCATAACTTAACCCGTTTTTGCAGTCGTTTATCATATTCTTATAAAGACCTAGTGGAGTCGTACCGGTAGCAAGACCTAAAACTGCGTCGGGTTTATTTTTAACGACTTCTCTCATTACTTGGTTACCAATCTCGCTCATTTGTTCGTAATCTTTTGCAATAATAACTTTCATTTATGTTCTCCTAATCTTTGTTCGTTTATAATTTAATACTTTTAACATTGTTTTAAATTACAATTATTCATTTTCAAATAAGGGGGTAGAAAAATAACGTTCGGCGGTGTCGGGAAGCACTGTTACTACCGTTTTGCCCTTGCCTAATTCTTTTGCAAGCTTGATTGCCGCCGCCACGTTAGTTCCCGATGAAATTCCGCACATTAAACCTTCTAGTCTTGCCAGTTTTTTTGACGTGCTTAGTGCTTCTTCGTCAGAGATTATGCAAATTTTTTCAAAAATTTCAGTATTTAGAACAGGCGGAATAAGTCCGTCGCCAATACCCATTTGAATATGCGAACTAACCGTTCCACCAGCGAGTATTGCGGCGTTTTCGGGTTCTACCGCCCAAATTTTAATGTCGGGGTTTTGCGCTTTTAATACTTCGCCAATACCAGTAATAGTTCCACCCGTGCCAATGCCAGAACAAAAACCGTGAATAGGACCGGCAACTTGCTCTAAAATCTCTAAACCTGTGTGATGACGGTGAACGACGGGGTTTGCAGGGTTTTCAAACTGTTGAGGAACGAACACTTTGGGGTCGTCCTTAGCCATTTGAAGCGCACGTTTTAAACACCTATCTATACAGTCGCCTATATTACCGTCGTCGTGTTCAAGAATAACTTCTGCGCCGTAATGACGAACTAGCTTGCGTCTTTCTTCGCTTACCGAGTCGGGCATAATTATTACGGTTTTATACCCTTTTACTGCGCCAACTAACGCTAGACCTATACCTTGGTTACCGCTAGTAGGTTCTACAATAATGCTGTCTCTTTTCAAAACCCCGCGTTTTTCAGCGTCAATAATCATATTGTACGCAACACGTGTTTTAATCGAACCACCTACGTTAAGCCCCTCGAACTTAACTAAAATTTCAGCAGAATCGGGTTCTACCATTTTGTTGAGTCTAATAATCGGGGTATGACCGATTGCTTGTAATACGTCGTTATAAATCATATAAATAAGATACTATAATTTTTGATTAAAATCAAGGATTTTCAGCCCTTTTTATTTGCTATCGAATTTTTTTTGCGTTATAATGTGTTTCGGAGATAAACTAATGAAAACATTTGAACCTAAACTCTTTACTATTTTCAAAAATAAATCATACAAAGCAAAAGACCTCGTGTCGGATTTAGTCGCTGGGTTGATTGTTGCAATCATTGCTTTACCATTATCTATTGCTCTTGCAATAGCGTCGGGCGCTACGCCTGAAACGGGTTTATATACAGCGATTATAGCCGGTTTCGTAATATCTGCGCTTGGCGGTAGCCGTGTAAACATTTCAGGACCTACCGCGGCGTTTGCCACAATCGTTGCGGGAATTATAGCAAGTCAAGGCATGGAAGGACTTATGCTTGCCACCATTATGGCTGGTATTATTTTAGTACTTTTAGGACTTTGTCGAGTGGGTTCTTTAATAAAGTTTATCCCTCACACTATAACGGTAGGTTTCACAGCAGGCATAGCAGTAACCTTAGTCATCGGACAACTTAAAGATTTTTTAGGTCTTACCTACCCTGATGGGACTAACGCCATTGAAACTATTGACAAATTAGTTTTGGTTTTTGAAAATATCAAAACTATTAATCTATGGTCGGTTTTAGTAGGCGCTATCGGGCTTACCGTCTTAATCGTTTGGCCAAAAATTTCTAAGAAAATCCCCGCTTCTTTAATAGCTGTTTTGATAGGCGCGCTAGTCGTTGGCGTGTTTTCAATGAGTGTAAATACTATCGGAACACTTTATGAATTAAAGAGTGGTTTACCGACCTTTAATTTCCCCGAAGTTACCTTTGATAAAATTATTGCTCTTTTACCGTCGGCAATAACTATTGCCTTACTTGCAGGAATTGAAAGTTTACTTTCTTGCGTGGTTTCAGACGGTATGATAAACGACAAACACAATTCTAACACCGAACTTATTGCGCAAGGCGTTGGTAATATGTGCGTAGGGTTTATGGGTGGCATTCCCGCTACGGGCGCAATTGCGAGAACTGCCGCTAACGTTCGTAACGGCGGTCGTTCACCGATTGCAGGTATGACACACGCTATCGTTTTGTTGCTAGTACTTGTCGTTTTAATTCCCTACGCTTCGCTCATTCCTATGCCGATTATTGCTTCGATACTGTTTATCGTAGCGTATAATATGAGCGAGTGGCGTGAGTTCGTGCATATCGTTAAAACTTCTAGATGGACTGATATTTTAGTACTTATTTTAACGTTTGTTTTAACAGTAATTTTCGACCTTGTAAAAGCCATCGCAGTTGGTATGGTTGTTCATTACTTTATTTTGTTCATTATAAAGAAAATCAACAAAAACAAAACAGCCGAGCAATCCAAGCAATCAGAAAACGCTTAATTTAGAACAAAAAATAACCCCCTTAGCGAACGTCGCCAAGGGGGTTTAACTTATAACTTATTTCTTTGGATTTTACCACTTATAGTTTTGGGAAGTTCATCGCGGAAAACTACTACTCTCGGATATTTGTAAGGAGCGGTATGGTCTTTAACGTATTTTTGAATTTCTTTCTTTAATTCTTCGGTAGGTTCGGTTCCCTTAGTTAAAACGATACTTGCTTTAACTACTTGTCCTCTTACTTCGTCAGGAACTGCGGAAACGCCACATTCTAATACGTAAGGTAATTCCATTATAACGCTTTCGATTTCAAACGGTCCTATACGGTATCCACTCGACTTAATAACGTCGTCAACACGGCCTACGTACCAGAAGTATCCGTCTTCGTCGCGCCATGCGGTATCGCCCGTGTGATACATTCCGTCGTGCCAAGCTTCGTTTGTCTTTTCAGTATCCTTGTAGTATTCTCTAAATAAGCCACAAGGCACTTTTTTGTCGGTATGAATTACGATTTCGCCAACTTCACCAGCTGGAACTCTGTTTCCATCTGCATCCACGACGTCTACGTCGTACTGCGGATTAGCTTTGCCCATTGCTCCGATTTTAGGAGTGGTTCCATAAAGATTTGCAATAGCAAGTGTTGTTTCGGTTTGACCGAAACCTTCCATAATTTCTAAGCCGGTTGCTTCCTTAAACTTGTTGTACACTTCGGGGTTTAACGCTTCGCCGGCAGTGGTCATATGATGTATAGACGACAAGTCGAACTTTGATAAATCGCCACGAATTAACATACGGAGCATTGTGGGTGGAGCGCAGAAAGTGGTTATGTTGTATTTAGCGAACATAGGCAAAATATCGTTTTCGTCAAACTTATCAAAGTCGTAAACGAATACTGCCCCTTCGCACAACCATTGACCGTACAATTTACCCCATAAAGATTTACCCCAACCAGTATCCGAAATGGTAAGGTGTAAACCGTCGCGTTCGCAACAATGCCAATATTTTGCCGTAACAAAATGACCTAATGCGTAGGTGTGCTTATGCGCTGCCATTTTAGGGTTGCCAGTCGTTCCCGAAGTAAAGAACATAAGCGCCGTGTCGTCACCACACGAAGAGTCTTTTTTACGTTCGTATTTTCCCGAGAATAAGGGATACTCTTTGTCAAAGTCTATCCAACCGTCTTTTGCACCGCCTACCATTATCAGTTTTTCCACTTGCGGACATTTTTTAGATGCCAATTCAGCGTAGTGATAAGCGTCGCCGTCAGCAGTACATACAATAGCCTTTACGCCTGCTGAATTAAATCTGTATTCAAAGTCGTGTTCTTTTAGTTGGTTAGTAGCGGGAATTGCCACTGCACCGAGCTTATGTAACGCTACCATGCAGAACCAGAACTGGTAATGGCGTTTTAACACAAGCATTACTTTGTCGCCTTTTTTAATGCCTAACGACGTAAAATAGTTGGCTACTTGGTTGGACGCGCGCTTGATATCTTTGAAAGTAAATCTACGTTCGATTTTCTTTGCGTCTAAGTGAAGCATTGCAAGTTTGTCGGGATATTTTTCAGCAATACCGTCGACGATATCAAAACCAAAGTTAAACGTGTCAGTGTTTTTAAAGTTAATATTTAAGAGTTCACCGTTTTCGTTTTCAGTTGTTTCAACGAATTTTTCACAAATAAGTTTTTCTGATTTAGACGCAAGCGCAACGCTTCTTCTTACAGTGGTTTCTTCGGTATTATCACCCGACATAACGACAGCTACGAAAGTGCAATCTTTACCGTCGACCGCAAGCATACCGTGAGGTACTGACGAATTATAATAAATACTGTCGCCTTCTTCTAAAACTTCTACGTGGTCGCCGACCTGTATTTTTAATTTTCCGTTCAGAACTAAGTCGAATTCTTGACCAGAGTGAGTGGTTAGATGTATAGGCTTGTTTTGTTGGCTTGCATTGTATTCATACGTAACGTAATATGGTTCGGCAAGTTTATCCTTAAATTTAGGCGCAAGGTTAGCAATATCTATACCGTCTTCTTTTGCGGTATTTTGTCCTTGACCTTTTCTGGTTACCGTGTAAGTTGAAAGTTTTGCAGAACTACCTTCTAAAAGCTCGGTCATTTCAACGCCTAATGCTAACGCGCATTTATGTATAAATGAAAAAGGTATATCTACCTTACCACTTTCATATTCTTTATATTGGACTTCATTTACGTCGGTATTAACAGACATTTCCGAAACAGAAATGCCAATAATCTCACGCAACTCCTTAATTCGTGTCGCCACTTCCGACAATTGTTTTAATGTGTTGTTAGTGTTCATGTTAATAACCTCCTTAGTTTTTTAATTTTTATAAGTTTTGAAAAACAAAACCCGTCTCAAATTTCTTTGAGACGGGTAATATATACTCGCGGTACCACTCAAATTGCAGATGCCTGCCACTCAGAGTCTATCAACTCTTATGCGTTAACGTAGCAATAACGGAAAGCGTTTACTAGGCGGATAGCCTTTCAACCTTTCAGCTCAGAAGTGATGGGAAATTCTAGTAGATTGTATCGGGATTGCACCCTCCCCGACTCTCTGTAAAAATCATAGTAGATTCCGTCTTCGTCGTAGCTTTTTAATTAAGTTTGAGTGAATTCTATCACTTTCAAACGTCAATTGTCAAGCATTTTTAAAAATTTTTTTAGTTTTTCTATCAAAAAGGTTGAACGTAAAGAAAAATTTCGTAACCTAATTAAATTTTTCTATTTACAAAAATTGTTTTTTGTTATATAATACTACAAATTATATTTTTTAAAGTTTATAGTTATATAAAACCTTTAATTAGTGAAGCAATTCAACAACTTTTTTAGGAGATGTAGGATGGAAAATTTCTTAAACACTTTTCTTTACAACGTTAGATTGGAACAACTGGTGTGGTCGCTAGATTTAGTGCTTGCTTCGGTGTTAGGATTTTTAATCGGACTAGAAAGAAAATTCCGCTCTAAGGAAGCGGGAATCAGAACGCATACCGTTGTGTGTTTTGGTTCAGCGCTTATGATGTTAATTTCAAAATTTGCTTTTGGCGACGATGCCGATTCCGCCAGGGTTGCGGCACAAATAGTTACCGGTATCGGTTTCTTAGGCGCAGGTATTATCGTTTATAAGAAAAACGTAGCGCACGGTCTTACCACCGCCGCAGGCGTATGGGCAACTGCCGGCGTAGGTATGGCTTGCGGAGGCGGTTTATGGCTTGTAGGTATAGTTTCTGCTTTTGTTCTTGTGGCTATTCAATGGCTTTTACATAGAAAAATATTCCGCAATAAGCGTATTTATTCGATTAAACTCGTTTTTACTGAAACCGATGGTGAAAGGGAAAAAATAAAAAATATCTTTAATATTGAACGTTATAACAAGTTAATTGTGGAACGTAACGGAGATAAGTTGGTTTATCACGCTAAAATTAACACGGAAATTGAATACAGGTCGTACGAACTTAACGATATTATGAAAGAATATGACTTTATAAGTTACATCGAGCGTGTAGACGAAAACTAAAAATTACCGAGGAAACACTTTATGAAATTTGGAATTTTAAAAGACATCAAGGAGGGCGAATATAGGGTTATTTGCGCACGCACACGGAAGTAAAGTCAATCGTAGCTAGCGGGCACTAGGTTTGGGCTCAAAAAGACTGCGGTAAGGACGCTGGATTTGGCAATGAAAAATACGTTCAAGCAGGCGCAAAAATCGTGGACACTATGGAAGAGATTTGGGCTAACTGCGATATGGTTGCTTAGGTTAAGGAATTCACCGCTATCGAGTATCCATTAATGAGAGAAAACCAAATAATTTTGGGTTGTATTCATCCGGCAGGACACCCCGAAGAAGTCGACGCTTTGTTAAAGACGGTTATTACAGAAGAAGTTTAACCACCTATAAAGGTCTTTTAACTCACGAAGAAACAAGTGCAATTCAAAATAAACCTTGGATTAAACCCGAAGACGTTTTAGGTATTTCAAACGAAAAATTAGAGTTCGCTCCCCCTGCAACTGTTACAAGGTCTACTAATTTTTATAAAAAATAAATCCAATTTGTTTTACAATAATTGAAAAACACCAACTGAGCAGTTGGTGTTTTTTATATTATTTTATATGTTCTAGTAAATAAGATTTTACTTTTTCCAGTTTGCTTTTTTGCCAACCGCCAAAGGTAAAAGGTTTGGAGTTTTCTAAAACTATGCTTAAATCCATATGTTCGCCTAAAACGTAACCGTCGTGTTCGTCGCCTAAAAAGTATTGTTCCCATTCTTTGTCAGTAAAAGAAGAAAATCTTTGAGGTTCAAGATAAATCAATTTCCTTTTCTCTTCTTGCAAAAACGCCTGCGCTGAAAGTGCTTTTAAAATTTCGTATTGTTCTGACGAAACGTTATCAAACACGTCTGGTAATTGAGTTTTTTCTATTTTACCTAACTCTCTGTTTATCTTTATACCTATTGCGTTAAACTCTACTTTGTCCTCGTCAAATACGAGTTGTAACAATACGCCTATTTCGGTGTTTATATGCGAGCGTTGATAGTTAGTATCAAATATAAAGTTACCCAAAGAATAAAAAATTATCTTGCCGTCGTCGAATATTTCATAGTTTTCTACGACGTGCGGGTGGTGTCCGACTATAACGTCAGCGCCAAGTTTTAGGTATTCAATATATCTGTCACGGGTGTAAGTGTTAGGAATAGGCGAAAATTCGTCGCCACCGTGTGCCACGATTACACACCAGCGACATTTTTGTTTTATTTCTTTGATACGACGAGAAATTTCTTCCATATCGTTCCAAGCAAAAAACCCTGCCTGAGTTTCTGTTGCGGGCACTTTTTCTTTCATATAGGAAACATTAAAAATTCCTATACCTCCTGCTTCGGGTATATAAACAGGCTCGGACGCTTGACTTAAATTTAAACCTGCGCCGATTGTTTTAACGTTGTTATCTTTTGCAAATCTTAACGTGCTTTTTATACCGTCGACCCCAGCGTCCATCGTATGATTGTTGCCAATCGACCAAATATCAGCGCCTATCTTGTTAAAAACCTGTATGGCATTAGGGTTCATTGCATGGAAGAATTCCGTCTTTTCTTTGACGTTGTCAGCATCGACAACCGCACCTTCTACGTTTAT
>JAZRGZ010000039.1:0-5198 GCA_045644505.1 Christensenellaceae bacterium
GAACCGGCACGGATGTTACTCCGAGGGATTTTAAGTCCCTTGCGTCTGCCTATTCCGCCACAGCGGCGACGAATAGCTTTTAATGGAGGCGCCACCCAGATTTGAACTGGGGGTGGAGGCTTTGCAGGCCCATGCCTTACCGCTTGGCTATGGCGCCAATTTTTTTTATTAAAAAAGGGGATGACACCCCTTGAATAATCTATGGAGCGGGAAACGAGATTCGAACTCGCGACATTTGCCTTGGCAAGGCAACGCTCTACCACTGAGCCATTCCCGCATAACTGCAACGAACTGTTTTGGTGGGAACAATAGGGCTCGAACCTATGACCCCCTGCTTGTAAGGCAGATGCTCTCCCAGCTGAGCTATGCTCCCGACTGGTTCGTTGCTGATATAATATAACAAATTTCAAAATAAAAGGCAAGTGTTTTTAAGCAAATTTTTAAATTTTTTTAAAAATTTTTTTTAAATTGAATTTTTGACATAAAGTTGTCGAAAAAATGCTTATCGTATACAAATTTTGGTAATAATTTTTTTATAAGTGTTGACTTGTATATTATTATTATATATAATATTATAGATAATAAATTAATGTGAATTTGTCTCTATATTTTTTGTAAGGCGAAAAATGAACGAAGTAATTTTCTCGAAATAAGAAACGGAAAAAGCCGACGGGATATAAAACGGAAAGCGAAAAGTAAACGGATTGAAAAACGTTATGATATCTAACTTACAAGAAACAATCGAATCTATATCGAATAAATTAGAAGAAAACGACAGAAGTAGTCGCACAAGACTTTTGAAAGTAAAATCTATGTTAAAAGGCAGGTCGTAAATGTTAGCTATCGGCGTAGATATAGGCGGTATGAGCATAAAGGTCGGATTAGTAGACGAGCATGGTAAAATAATTACTGAAAATCGTGTAAAAACTGCTAACACTGCTGAGTTGTGCATACAAAACCTTGTTAAGCAAATAAACGAAGTATTGAACGAAAACAATCTTACGGTAAAAGATATTAGAGGAATAGGTATCGGTTGTCCGGGGGCCGTAACAAGCCAAACGGGAACTGTGGAAATTTTACCTAATCTCGGTTGGGAAAACGTACGTTTAAGAGAAATTTTAAGAGAAACATTCGATACTACGATAAACCTTTCAAACGATGCAAACGTTGCCGTTTTAGGCGAAGCAGTCTATGGTGTTGCAAAAGAGTACGAAACGGTCGTAATGTTTACGCTAGGTACGGGCGTAGGCGGTGGAATAATAATCGACAAGAAACTGTTTGAAGGCGGTTGGTCGAGAGGAGCGGAATTAGGGCATACAACATTAGTTCTAAACGGTAGACCGTGTACGTGCGGAAGAAACGGTTGCGTAGAAACGTACGTTTCGGCAACAGCACTAATTTCTGACACGAAATCAGCAATGCTTTCAGATAAAAATAGTAAGATGTGGCAATACGTTAAAAACAATATAAATTTAGTAGACGGAAAAACAGCTTTTGAATGTGCTAAGCTTAATGATAGCACAGCATTAAAAGTGGTAGACGACTACGTTGCGTATTTGTCGGAAAGCATTATGAATATGTTAAACGTTTTTCGTCCACAAGCATTTATACTGGGTGGCGGAATAAGTAATCAGGGCGAATTTTTGAAAGAGAGAATAACGTCTTATTTAGAGAAATATGATTACGGATATAAATATGCTCCAAAAACCGAAATACTAATAGCAACGTTTAAAAACGGAGCAGGAATAATCGGTGCTTCGGCACTAGTTTAAAAAATGGGATTTAAATAATAATAAATTAAAATGGAGAACTTATGATGAAATTCACACCCAAATTTGACCAAGGCTTTAATCCTATCAGCGTAGTATTACGAGATTATAAAGCGCAAGTATCACAACAAGCCAATAAATTGGTAAGGCTATGCGTAGAACGTAACGACGGATATAATTACATATACGATTTACAAGTATTTGCTAGTGCTGAAAAGAACCAAGAAAACTACAAGATAGCGGAAAGAATAATTAAATCTATTTTGTGGGTAGTAGGCGGTTATAAAATATATGTTCAAGGCGATGAATACATTTATGAACAAATTAAAAAAGCTTACTCGCAAGACGGTGCACGCGCTTTTGACGTAGATTTCATGCAAACGGTATACGAACAACCTTTTGAAGTAATAAAAGCAACCGAAGAAACGTTTCCCGAAGCAAAGAATTGTGCTTTAAAAATTGGCGGACATCTTGACGGATGTAGAATAGGTTTCGACGCAGGCGGAAGCGACAGAAAAGTAAGCGCAGTAATAGACGGAAAAGTTGTATATAGCGAAGAAGTTGTATGGTTTCCGAAAATCAACTCAGACTATCACTATCACTACGAAGGAATAAAAACTGCAATGCAAACCGCAGCAAGCAAGATGCCGAGAGTAGACGCAATCGGTGTATCAAGCGCAGGCGTTTACGTAAACAATAAAATAATGGTGGCATCACTGTTCTTAAAAGTTCCGAAAGAAGACTATAAACCCCACGTACAAAATATGTACATAGACATAGCAAAAGAATTCAACGCGCCCCTAGAAGTGGCAAACGACGGGGACGTAACTGCATTAGCAGGTGCTATTGACTTAAACGATAACAGCGTCTTAGGAATAGCAATGGGAACTAGTGAGGCAGTTGGATATATTAACGACAAAGGACTACTTAACGGATGGTTAAGCGAAGTAGCTTTCGTTCCGGTAGACTTTAATGAAAACGCTATGATAGACGAATGGAGTGGAGATTACGGTTGTGGGGTAAAATACTTTTCACAAGACGGAGTAATCAAACTAGCAGAAAACTCAGGTTACAAATTTGAAGAAAACAGTTCACCGGCAGAAAGATTAAAAGTAATACAAAAATTGATGGCAGAAAACGACCCGATGGCAAGAACGATATACGAAGACATAGGAACGTATTTAGGCTATGCAATACCGTACTATTCGGAGTTTTATAAAATCAAGCACCTACTAATTTTAGGAAGAGTAACGAGTGGGGAAGGCGGTGCAATAATAATAGAAAAAGCCAAAGAAGTTTTAAAAGCAGAGTTCCCCGAATTTGCGGATATCAATATCGCGATGCCTGACGAATCAAACAAGCGCGTAGGGCAAAGTATAGCGGCTGCATCGTTACCTGAAATAAAAAAATAAGTATTTTGGAGAAGGAAATGGACTATAAGCAAACGTTAATGTGGAAAGAAATAAATCAGGTGCCTGAAATATTCAACCGAATATTGAAAGACAACTCTGAAACGATGTTAGACCTGTGCGAGGCAATAAAAAAAGGCAAAGCGACCAATTTTGTGGCAGCGGCAAGAGGTTCTAGTGACCATGCGTTAATATACTTCAAGTATCTTCTCGAAATCAACTCAAATTATACGGTAGGCTTATCTGCACCGAGCGTAATAACTTTATACAAAGGCAAAGTGAATTACGAAAACAGCATAATTATTGGATGTTCGGAAAGCGGAATGGCGGAAGACGTGTTAGAGGTTATAAAAAAAGCCAACGAACAAGGCGCAATCACCATAGGTGTAACTAACGATAAAGAAAGTCCGATAGCTAAGCAAGCGAAATATCATTTGTATTGTTCGGCAGGCAAAGAAGAAGGCGTAGTTGCAACTAAAACGTTTATAGCACAACTTTATCTACTTTTATGGCTAGCAATGGAAATTTCAGACAAGCGCGCCTATTTAAAAGTAATGAGAGAATTGCCCAAAGGTTACAAATTACTTTTCAAGCAAATCGACGATTTAACGACAAAATACGCAGAAAAGTTTAAGGATATGACAAACGCTTTCGTGTTATCAAGAGGTTTGGTATATCCGATGGCGCTACAAACCGAACTTTTACTACAACAAACTAGTTATCTAAACGCCAAAGGTAGCGCAGGCAGTGATTTTTATCACGGACCTATGGCTATGGTAAATAAAGAAACGCCCGTCATAATCTATTGTGCAAAAAGCTCAGACGACGTTGACGAAGAAATGCAAAGTATTATAAGGGCAGACCAAGTACGACTTGTGGAGAAAATGCTTTTACTAAAAGCTCCCGTACTACTTGTAACCAACGACTGTGTTTTGTCGGGCAAATTTAGTAAATGCAACGACGCACTAATCAATTTTAGCGTGCCGGAAGAACATTCTATATTAGCATTTGGATTGTTTGCGCAAATGTTTGCATTAAAACTTGCATGTTTAAAAGGATATGACCCTGACAACCCTAACGGTATAGAAAAAATAACGGTAACCAAATAAGAAAATAAATCAGAAAAGACCGATTAAAGCAGTTTTATTAAAAAACGCCTAAAATCGGTCTTTTTTTATACTAAAATCGCAAAAAAACAAAATTTAAATTTAAAATTTTAAAAAAAATCTTGACATTGTCATTTTCTTATAGTATGATACTACTGTATAATAGTATCATTGGGTGTAATATGCCCGAAATTAAATACTATACATATAGTAACGAGTGTTAACGTAAAACATTATATAATATACATATACTAAGACTTTACTTAACACAAACAAAAATCGGAAAAGAATATAGGGAGAATAAATATGAAAAAACCTTATGAAGAACCCGTACTAGAGATTACTATGTTTACAGCAACCATGAACCAGTCTACGGACAATGTTGACGGTGTCGACGACAACGTTATAGTTGACGTAGGTGGAGACCTTGGCGGTTGGTTTAACTAAACAAAAAATCTCAACATTTCTTGCTTAAAAATTATAATTAAGCAAGACAAAAAACAGAAAAGCATAAAAATAATGCTTAAAGGTAAATAGGAGGAGTTTATGAAAACGGCTATTAAAAGCAATTGGCTGATTATAGTCCTAATGGCGCTCGTGGTATGTTTCACGTGCGTAGGTATTGCATCCTTACGCGTAGAACGTGGCACGACTACAAGCACACCCGTATTGGCAGAAGTTTCTGATGCTAACCCCACCACTGACGCGCATCCCTTAGCAAATATAGAATTAGAAGGCACAGAACTTTCCGAAGAGTTTAAGATGGAAAATGGCGCAAGCGTACGTGTTAATAAACAGACGTCTGGTTTAAGATTTACCGTATATTACGGTGACGAGCTTGATACTGCTTTAAATACCAATTATCCAAGAGATGCTTACGATTACCAACTTTACTTTGAATTCTGTAAGGTAGG
>JAZRGZ010000040.1:0-9522 GCA_045644505.1 Christensenellaceae bacterium
AGAGGCAATACATCTGCTTCAAAATTCCACTTATTTATACATTCACTTTCTTTATACCAGCCACCAAATGTGTACCCGTCGCGAATAGGCTGTTCGGGGATATATTCTATCGTCTCTCCATAATTACAATTATCTATCCAATAATATCCATCGTTTGGTGCTTTTTCATAATTATAATAATAAGACACGTTTGCAGCACGACCCTCAAACCTCTTTTTGTATTCATCATTATCTTTTGTATAATAATAGGTATAGTGATGAGCGTTATCTTGTAATTTTGTGCCGTTAGAGATATAGAAAACATCTATAGGTTTTTTTGCAACTTGAAAAAATCCTTCATACTTTACCGTAACAGTAGGAATAATAAAAACTTTCTTTAATTTTTCGCTTTGCAGACCGGAGTACTTTGCATCCCCATACTTTTCTATTATTTTCTCTGTGTTATTATCATTATAACTTAATGCAACAACTTTTTTGCCTTCAATAGATTCAGGAATTACTAAGTATTCTTGTTCTCTTCCCTTATCAGTTAAGCCCAAAATAGAAATATTACCACTATCATACCCTACTGTATATATATAGTATTCGTTTTCATATAAACGCAAACCAATACCACAACCCTTTTCACAACCACTAAACAAACACAAACAGGATATTATACTTAATATAATTGCCAATAGTCTTCTACTCTTCAAAATATAACTACCTCCTTTAATTTTTTATCCATTTTATAAATCACCACTAATATTTTGTAAAGGAGTACACGAACTGTCAGAAACCCCTGACGAGTTTTCCCACGTAAACGCCACTTCATTTTCTTCGGTATCTTCCGTTGCTGAGTACATTATGTCTATATACGCTCTGTCTGTTACCCACGGAGCACACCTCCTTTTATAATTTTTATTAAAATTAGTTTAAAAACACAAAAGCACGCCTAGAAACGTAAAACCGTTACTGACGTGCCTTAAATTATATTTTTTTGGAAAGGTCGTTTTTATAACGGCTCTTTCGTAAAACCATATGTAATAAAGTTAAACTAAAAATATGCCTATATCATTTACAAATGTTTTGTATTATTATAATAACATATTTTCAATGAAATTCAAGTGGTTTTTAAAAAATAAAAAATTTTTGTGGAAATTTTACTATATTATTAAACCAACCCCCGAGTGAAAATCACTCGGGGGTGTTATTTTAGTTGTTTATTATAACTTAATAATTTCTTGTCCGCCCATAAACGGTCTTAAAACTTCGGGGACGGTTATGCTACCGTCGGCGTTTTGATATTGTTCAATAATTGCGGGGAAAACTCTGCTAGTAGCAAGTCCCGAACCGTTCAAGGTATGAACAAATGCAGGTTTACCAGTTTTAGAATCGCGGTATTTGGTGTTGTTTCTTCTTGCTTGGTAATCGTTAGCATTAGAAACTGAACTTACCTCTTTATAAATTCCCATAGACGGCATCCAAACCTCGATGTCGGTAGTTCTTGCCATAGATGCTGAACAATCGCCTGCGGCGAGTTTAGAAACTCTAAAATGTAAGCCTAATTTTTCCATTAAAGCGCTTGCTTTGTCTACGAGTTCGTTAAAGGCTTCCATACTCTTTTCGGGGTGAGCGTACTGAACCATTTCTACTTTATTGAACTGGTGACCTCTTATCATACCGCGTTCTTCTGCGCGGTACGAACCTGCTTCTTTACGATAGCAAGGGGTATATGCAAAGAACTTCATAGGAAGTTTTGCTTCGTCTATAATTTCGCCTGAATATAAGTTTACCAAAGCAGTTTCAGCAGTTGGCAACATAAAACGGTTTTTCTTTCTGTCCTCGTCGCAATCAAGCCAGTAAACCTCGTCGCTAAATTTGTGGAATTGACCTGCGCCAAAACCACAGTTGTAACCTAATTGATGGGGCGGAAGAATAAATTCATAACCGTCTTTTAAGTGTTCAGCAACAAAGAAATTTAGAAGCGCCCATTCAAGTCTTGCGCCGTCGCCACGGTACAACCAGAATCCGCCACCGGAAAGCTTTGTTCCGCGTTGATAATCGATTATGCCTAAGTTAGTGCATAAATCTACGTGGTTTTTAGTTTCAAAATCAAATTCGGGTTTTTTGCCGACGATTTTTACTACTTCGTTTGCTTCTTTTTCGCCAGCGACTAAATCTTCATCGGGAACGTTGGGCATTACTGCTAAAAGATTAAATACTTGTTCTTCTAACTCTTTTGCTTTTGCATCGCACTCGGTAATCTTGTCGCCAAGTTCTCTCATTTCAGCGAAAATATGGTCTACTGGTTTTCCTTCTTTTTTCAAAGATGGAATAGTAGCCGAAACTTTATTTCTTTGCGCTTTATATACTTCTACCTCAGCGATAACTTTTTTTCGTTCAGCGTCGAGAGTGAGTACTGTGTCGAAATCGGCTTCGTAGCCTTTTCGAAGCAACAGTTCTTTCATTTTTTCTTTGTTTTCTTGAATTTTTCTTAAATCAAGCATAATAGTTCTCCGTAACAGTGATATTCATATTATACAGTTATTTTTTTATAAAATCAAGAGTTTTTAACCTCTAAAAAAGCCTATAAAAATTTTTGTGAAAAATTTTAACATTTTAGGTGTTTATTTTTTTCTTTTTAAGTTGATTATTTGACGTTAAAATGATAAAATAATTTAAGGGCAATCAATGTAAGCGGTTATTACTAAAATCTGCAAGCGCTTTGGAGAGGAATATGAAAGACAGGTTAATTTTAATAGAAGAATTTATCGATAAAAACGGTAAAGTTACCTTGCACGAACTTGAAAACGCTTTTCCTAACGTTTCGTCTATGACTTTAAGGCGCGATTTAAACAGGCTAGAAGAAAACAACAAAATCTTAAAGATACCCGGTGGTGCTATTTCTGTTAATACGGTATTAAGAGCAAAGGAACAAGACTTTTCAGAAAGAATCAGCTTTCACACCGAAGAAAAATTGGAAATCGCCGACAAAGCGGTAAAACTCATTGAGCCGAACACGTGTATATATATTGACGGAGGTTCAACTACGACGTATTTTGCGAGGGCGCTACCCGACGATTCGTTTTACGTTTTAACTAACGCTCTTACGATTGCCGAAACTATTATAAGAAAAAACAAGCCGACGGTTACGCTTCTCGGTGGAGATTTAACTAAAAACAATTTTATTACCGTCGGCAATTCTTGTACGGAATTTATTGAAAAGCTTAATATTCAAACGGCGGTTATGGCGACGACGGGCTATATAAAAGAAACTGGCGAATTTTCGTGCGGAAGTCAAGCCGAAGCACAAGTAAAACGTAAAATAATACAGAAAGCCGACCATGTAATTATGCTTTTAGACACGTCTAAAATAAACAAAAAACCTCCCTACACTTTTGCTAAGCTGGAAGACATAGACTGTATGGTGGTTGATAAAAATTTCCCGTCTGGATTAAGAAACGTGATAGCAAGTATCGGTGTGGAGATTATTTAAAGGCAAATTGCTTGATTTTTCAATAAGATTTTTGATAATATATAGTAACTAACTAATTATAAAGGTATAAGATGTTTAGAAAATTAATGGCGGATATTCGTGCGGCGCAAGCCAACGACCCTGCCGCAAGAAATAAGTTTGAAATTTGGCTAACCTATTCGGGAATAAAAGCACTTTCCGCGCATAGACGCGCTAGCTTTTTTCACCGTCACGGGTTTAAGCTTTTAGCAAGAATAATAAGTCAAAGGGCTAAAAGACGTACGGGTATAGAAATACATCCCGGCGCAACTATTGCTCCTGGCGTGTTTATAGACCACGGTGAAGGAGTGGTTATCGGCGAAACGGCGGTAGTTGAAACAGGTTGCGTTATTTATCAAGGCGTAACGCTAGGCGGTACTGGTAAAGACAAGAGTAAAAAAAGACACCCCACCATAAAACACGACTGTATAATTTCCGCAGGTGCAAAAATTTTAGGCGGAATTACAGTACATGAAAACTGTAAAATAGGTGCAAGTAGCGTTGTTTTAAAAGACGTTCCTGCAAATTCAACGGTGGTTGGAATTCCGGGTAAAATTATTAAACGTAACGGTGAACGTGTTCACGACTTAGAGCAAGACAAACGCGACCCATTACAAGAAGAAATTTGTCATTTACGAGAAAAAATGTTTAAATTAGAAGAACAAATTGAACTACTAAAAAAAGAAAACGAATAAACGGAGAAGCTATGAAAATATACAACACTCTCACGGGCAAAAAACAAGATTTTGAACCCATAGAAACTGGCAAAGTAAAAATGTACGCCTGCGGTATAACCGTTTCGGGCGACGCCCATATTGGACACGCGTATCAGGCGCTTATTTACGATATTATAAGAAAATATTTAGAGAAAAAGGGTTTTGACGTAACTTACGCGAGAAACTATACCGACGTGGACGACAAAATTATTGCTAAGTCTAACGAAACGGGTATTCCCGCCGACGTTTACGCGCTTAATATGATAAAGACCATCGACGAACAAATGGCAAGACTTCAAGTAGACGACCCGTCGCTATGGATAAAAGCAACCGAAAGCATGGACGATATTATATCGTTTGTACAAACGCTTATTGATAAAGGTCACGCCTACGCGACGGAAAAAGGCGACGTTTATTTTTCGGTAGACAGTTTTAAGGGTTACGGGAAACTTTCGCACAGAAACCTTGACGACGCGTTAAACGGAGTAAGAGTAGATAACGACGAGTGCAAAAATAACCCCTTAGACTTCGCTTTGTGGAAATCGGCAAAAGAGAACGAACCTTACTGGGTTTCGCCTTGGGGTAACGGCAGACCGGGTTGGCATATAGAATGTTCTGCTATGAACAGAAAAGCGTTCGGAGACCAGATAGATATTCACGGCGGTGGTAGGGACTTAATTTTCCCTCACCACGAAAACGAGATTGCGCAAACCGAAGCGCTTACTGGCAAACAATTTGCTAAGTTCTGGATACATAACGGCTTAATAAAAGTAAACGGTCAGAAAATGAGTAAGTCATTAGGAAACAGTTTGTTCTTAAAAGACCTTTTAGACAAATACTCGCCCGAAGTTATAAAGCTAGCGCTTTTACAAACTAACTACCGTGGCGATATCAATATTACCGATAACCTTTTCCCCGACGCTGAAAAACATTTAACGGAATTTTATAAAATTTTACTGGCGGTTAAAAATTCGGGGTTAACGGCAGAGGGCGGAAACGAACAAATAGACGCTGAGTTTAATTCGGCAATGGATGACGACTTCAATACCGCGCTTGCAATTTCTAACCTTTTCGGGTATTTCAAAAAAATTAAATCTAAACTTAACTTAGGCGACGCTACGGCAGTATCCGACGCTAACCAAATTAGGAAAACCTATTCGCTTTTAGGTTTATTCAAGACCGACGCCGAAGAATTTTTGAAAAACAACGTTAAAGAAGAACAAGTTCCCGAACGCGTTAAGGCTATCGCGGAAGAAAGATTTAATGCAAGACTTAATAAAGACTGGGCTAAATCCGACCAACTACGCGAGGAACTAACTCTTTTAGGTTATGCCGTTAAAGACGCTAAGGACGGCTATACTTTATCTAAAATTTAAAAACGGAAAATTATTATGATTACTTCAAAAGAACTAAGAAATAAATGGATAAGTTTTTACGAAAGCAAAGGGCACGTAAATATCGGCGCAGTTTCTTTAATCGGCGACGGTACGACGGGCGTTATGTTTAACGTTGCTGGTATGCAACCGCTTATGCCCTATCTTTTAGGTAAACCCCATCCCCAAGGTACCAAACTTTGTAACGTTCAAGGTTGTGTTAGAACTGTCGATATAGATTCGGTTGGCGACGCTACCCATTTTACTTTCTTTGAAATGATGGGGAACTGGTCGCTTGGCGATTATTTCAAAAAAGAAAAAACTGCTTGGTCGTTTGAACTTTTAACAAAAGTTTTCGGGTTTGATAAAGACAAAATTTGTTCTACCGTATTCGAGGGTGATGATAATACTCCCCGTGACGACGAAACGGCTAAGCTTTTAATAGAGTTAGGCGTAAAACCCGAAAACGTTTTCTTTATGGGCAAAAAGGACAACTGGTGGGAATTAGAAGGCACGGTTGGAACTCCTTGCGGTCCTGATAACGAATGGTTCTATCCCCGAACCGACGCAAAAAACAGTTCGGACTTTTTAACCTCAGACCGATACGTAGAAATCGGCAACGACGTCTATATGCAATACGAAAAATTAGAAGGTGGTAAATATCGTGAATTAACCGCTAAAAACGTTGATACGGGATTTGGGCTTGACAGACTCCTGTTATTTTTAAACGGACTTGACGACGGTTATAAAACCGACTTATTTAGCCAATCGATAAAGTACTTAGAACAAGTATCGGGTAAAGTTTATGACACGGACGAAAAAGCAAAAAAATCTATGAGAATTATTGCCGACCACGTAAGAACATCGGTAATGCTTATCGGCGACAAAAACGGTATAGTTCCATCTAACACGGGCGCAGGATATATTTTAAGAAGACTACTTCGTCGCGCTGTAAGATATTGCAAAAACCTTGAAATTTCGCCTTATGAAATGCAAAACGTTGCAAAAATTTTCATTGAACAGGTTTATAATGACGCATATCCCTTACTCGTGGAAAAAGAAAATTATATCTTGGACGAGTTCGGTAAGGAAATTAAAAAATTTGAGGCAACGTTAGTTTCGGGTATGAAGGAATTCGATAAGTGTATCACGGGAATTACCAGAAAGAACGAATTTATGGGTGCGAAAGACCCCTCTTACGTTCCTGAAACGGTAATCTCTGGAAAACAAGCGTTTAGACTGTACGATACTTACGGTTTCCCCTTAGAACTCACCGTTGAACTTGCGCTTGATTTAGGATTTACGGTAGACCAAGACGGCTTTAACGAAGCTTTTAAAACTCACCAAGAGATTTCTAAGGCGCAAGCACAGTCGGCAAAGGGCGGACTCGCCGAGCAAACGGAAACGACTGTTAAATACCATACCGCTACTCATATTTTACTTGCAGGCTTACGTAAAATGTTCGGTAACGGCACAGAACAAAAAGGTTCTAATATCACCGAAGAACGTTTAAGGTTTGACTTTAATTTAGACCACAAAATGACGGAAGAAGAAATTAAAGAACTAGAAGATTACGTAAACGACGTAATCGCTAAAAAAATCGACGTGATAAAATCTGAACTTCCCTACCGCGAAGCAATTAAAAAAGGCGCTTACGGTGTGTTTAATGCAGACTCTGACGACCAAATAGTTTCTATTTATACTATCGATGGCGTAGACGTTCAAATTTGCGGTGGCCCACACGTAAACAACACGGGCGACTTAGGAACTTTTAACATTAAAAAGGAAGAAAGTTCTTCGGCAGGAGTAAGGAGAATTAAAGCAGTTTTAAGATAAATAGCTCGCTAAAATTACTTATATTCGTTTGACAAAGTAAAAAAATTATCATATAATGTTTAGGCTGTATAAAACAGCCTAAACATACACGCACCCTTAGCTCAATTGGATAGAGCGTTGGTCTACGGAACCAAAGGCTAGGAGTTCGAGCCTCTTAGGGTGCGCCAATAAAAAGGACTACTCGTTTGAGTAGTCCTTTTTATTGGCGTATAAGTAAGAATGAACTTGGTTCGGACGCCTTTAAAAGCATTACTTGACGGGCTTAGTTCACCGTAGCGTTAGCAAAAATGTGTCTCTTACGACACCTAAGACATCTTAAATTTATAAATAAATCGCTTACTTTTATATGTAAAATAAGAGATATATGCCATAAGTAGTTGACATAACGCTTATTTTTGCATATAATTAAAGCGATAGGGAAAAGGAGTAAGTGAATATGCGTGAACTTAATTACAACTTTTTAAAAGAAAAACAATGGGATAAAGATATATTAGGATATATTGGACTTATTCACGAGTTCAAGGGGAAACAGCAATTATATTTAAAGCAAAAGCCTGCCGAACTTGATAGGCTTGTTGAAATTGCAAAAGTTCAAAGCACGGAAAGTTCTAACGCTATTGAAGGTATCGTTACCACTAATCAACGCTTAAAACAGTTATTGAGTGAAAAAACGACACCTCGGAATAGGGATGAGCAAGAAATTTTAGGATATAGAGCCGTGCTTGAAATGGTACACGAAAGTTTTGAGTATATGCCTATTTCGGCAAACGTTATTTTAGGGCTTCATAAAAAGTTGTATTCTTATTTGCCTACGTCTTTTGGTGGAGTATTTAAAACAACGTCTAATGAAATTGACGAAATAATGCCTGACGGCACGGTTGTAGTTAGATTTAAACCGTTAGAGCCGTTTGAAACACCCGAAGCCGTAGAAAGGCTTTGCGAAACTTATAATAAAATTATTGCGTCTGGCGAAGTTGACCCACTCGTAGTAATTCCCACCTTTATACACGACTTCCTTTGCATTCACCCGTTTAACGACGGCAATGGACGTATGAGTAGAATACTAACCGCTTTGCTTTTGTATAAAAGTGGATACGTCGTTGGCAAATACATCTCGCTTGAAAAGAAAATACACGACCACAAAAACGAATATTACGACGCATTGCAGTTAGCTTCTGAAAAATGGCACGAAGGCAAAAATGACGACTCTGCGTTTACTAAATATATTCTTGGAGTTGTTCTTTCGGCTTATAGAGATTTTGAAGAACGCATAGAACTTGTATACGAAAAGAAATCTGCTAAGCAAATGGTTAAGCAGGCGTTTAGATTAAAACTTGGCAAAATCACAAAGAGCGATATTATGGAATTGTGTCCGTCGCTTAGCCGTTCAGCAATAGAAAAAGCGTTAAGAGAACTAATTGCAGAAGAATTTATCGTAAAATACGGAAAAGGTCCTGCAACTTTTTACGTAGTTAAGTAAGGCTATTTTAACAACAAACATTAGTTATAAGTTATAAAGAAAGCAAGGAAATTTCCTTGCTTTCTTTATTTATCAAATGCAGATAAAAGATACGTCCTTAGATTTTCAACAATCAAATCTACTGCTTTTTCATACATTTCTTTTTGAATTTTATGATACTCCATAGCGCATTTAATCTTTTCGCGCATTTCTTCGTCGTCTTCTATTTGACAAGTCGTTTTGCTAGGTCTACCTACGTTGGTTTTGTATGGCGCAACCCTACCCGAACTGACGTCCATAATACATTTAACTAACTGTTGTTTGTTTTTGTCGGTAGGCGCGCGAACGCCAAGTTGACTGCCTATTCTGCGTAAATCGTGAATATTCATTTCCATTAATTCTTCTCTTGTGAACTCTGACATAATTTCCCCCTTAAAATAAAAATGTGCGCCTCATAAGAGACGCACCAAAACGCATCTCTCAATATTGCAACATATTTTACCCAAAACCAGGCGAGAGCATACGTTTTATACTTCGTATACCCGATTTTGGTAATATTAAAATATGTTGCACGATTATTATAGCATAATTAAAATAAAACTACAATAAAAAATTAAAAGTTTCGCGCTTATTTGCTATTTT
>JAZRGZ010000041.1:0-20282 GCA_045644505.1 Christensenellaceae bacterium
TACTATGCAAAAGGTTTTGGATAAAATAACCGCTTTAACCGTTTATGAAGGTTAAAAAATATGCAAGGCAAGAGCCTTGCATATTTCTGTTTGCAAAAATTATTAGTCGTTAACGATTTCTAAAAGTTTAAGGTCAATACCCTTTTCACCAATCTTGATGATTTCTACCTTAACTTTATCGCCGATAGAAAGCACTTCTTCAACGCTTTCAATTCTCTTTGCGCTCATCTTCGAGATATGAATTAAGCCGTCTTTACCGGGAGCAAGCTCTACAAACGCGCCAACTTTCGGTAAAATTCTAACAACTTCCGAAATGAACATATCGCCCACTTCGGGGTCTTTTGCAATCGACATAATAATAGCTTTTGCTCTTTCGGCATTTTCAATAGGTCCTACGGTCGAGATATAACCGCGACCGCTATCGTCGTCGTTGAAGTCGATTTCAGTACCCGTTTCTTCCATAATCTTTTTGATTACGCAACCTTGTTTACCTATAACGTCACCAATTTTTTCGGCGTTAATTTCAAAATTGATAATCTTAGGAGCATAAACTGAAAGAGCGGGACTCACTTCGGGTACGCATTCCAACATTTTAGCAAGAATAAACTGTCTGCCTTCATTTGCTTGGTTGATTGCAGTGTGCATAATTTCTTCCGAGATACCTTTGATTTTGATATCCATTTGAATTGCAGTAATACCGTCTTCCGTACCTGCAACCTTAAAGTCCATATCTCCAAGGAAGTCTTCTAAACCTTGAATATCAGTTAAAACTCTAAACTCACCCGTTTCTTGGTTTTTAATTAAACCCATTGCTACACCTGCTACGGGAGCTTTAATCGGAACGCCTGCGTCCATCATAGCCATAGTTGAACCGCAAACTGACGCCATTGAAGAAGAACCGTTAGACGATAAAATATCGTTTACCACACGGATTGCGTAAGGGAACTCGTCTTCTGACGGAAGTACAGGGATAAGAGCGCGTTCTGCAAGAGCGCCGTGACCGATTTCACGTCTACCTGGCGATTTGATTGCTTTTGCTTCACCCGTACAGTAGCCGGGGAAGTTGTAGTGATGCATATATCTTTTGGTAGTTTCTTCGTCAAGACCTTCTAACTTTTGCGCTTCGTTAAGCATACCTAAGGTACAAGTGGTCATAGTTTGAGTTTGACCTCTGGTAAAGATGGCAGAACCGTGTACTCTCGGTAAAATGCTTCTTTCACACCAAATAGGACGAACGTCTTTTAAGCCTCTGCCGTCGGGACGTATGCCCTTATCGAAGATTTTAGCACGTACCTTTTCTTTTGTTAAATAGTAAATACTGTCTTTTACTTCTCTGATGTTTTCAGGATAAATTTCTTTGAAATGTTCGATGATTTCGGCTTCTACTTTGTCTTGACGGTCTTGTCTTTCTTGACGGTCAAACGTGTCTATTGCCCAGTCGATTTTTTCTGACGCAAATTCTCTTACTGCCCCATCGAGTTCTTCGGGAATTTTGTAGAGTTCGATTTGTTTCTTTTCTTTACCTGCAACCGGAACTATTTCTTCTTCTATGAACTTGCAAATATTTTTGATTTCTTCGTGACCGAACATAATAGCGTTTACCATTTGTTCGTTTGTAACTTCGTTTGCGCCTGCTTCTATCATTAAGATAGCGTCAGAAGTACCTGCAAGGTTTAAGTGAATATCCGATTTTTCTCTTTGAGCAAGGTCGGGGTTAATAACGTATTTACCGTCTACCATACCTACTACTACCGAACCGGTAGGACCAGCCCACGGAATATCTGAAATTGCAAGGGCAATAGACGAACCTACCATTGCTAAGGGTTCGGGTTGAATATCGGGTTCTACCGATAAAGCCTGAGCGATAACTGTTACGTCGTTAAATAAACCTTTGGGAAACAAAGGTCTTAAAGGACGGTCGATTAAACGAGAAGTTAAAATAGCCTTGTCCGCAGCCCTTCCTTCACGTCTTTTAAATCCTCCGGGAATTTTACCGATAGAATACATTTTTTCTTCGTAATCTACTTGTAACGGAAAGAAGTCCATACCTTCTCTGGGCGAAGCCGACATACAAACGGTAACAAGTACTGCCGTTTCACCGCATCTTACGATACAAGCACCGTTTGCTTGTTCAGCATATTTGCCAGTTTCGACGATAACTTCTTTACCGCCGATTGTCATCTTAAATTCTTTGTAATTTTGTGTCATGTTTTCTCCTTATTATAACTCTGAATATTTTTGAAACAAAAGTCATACCAACCTTTGCTGTTATACGTTTTTAACAAAACCGAAAAAAAACGGGGTGCGTAAAAACGCCCCCGAATTTTTTACTTTCTAAGTTCTAATTCAGCGATAACCTTTCTGTATCTTTCGATATCGATGTTTTGGAGATATTTTAAGAGCGCACGTCTTCCACCAACCATCTTCATAAGACCTCTTCTTGAATGGTTGTCGTGTTTGTTTGCTTGTAAGTGTGCGTTTAAGTGTTTGATTCTTTCGGTTAACAGTGCAATTTGCACTTCCGCAGAACCGGTGTCTCCCTCATGATGACCGAATTTAGAAATAATTTCCGCTTTTCTTGCTTTATCCATTTTAATTTTACCTCCTATATGGATTTTTATTCGCTTTAACAAAGCCTTGGGCGGAGAATCCGCAAAACCTTGTCAAAGTATTAAGCTTACAAATTATACCAAACTTTTTAGGTTTTGTAAACTGTTTTACTGGGGTTTACAAAATAATTCTTGTTTTTGTTCTAGTATCTTTTGAACTTTTTGAACGTAAGTTTTTACGTCTTTTGGTGCACCTACGCGTTCGATTGTTTGATTTACTACGTCGACTTTTTTAGACACTGCCCCTGCACCACATGCCACGATATCAGTGGTTTCTTCCATAATATCTACGTTGTATATGCACTCTTTTGCTTTCAACGAGTACCCTACGTTTTCTAAATTACCCGCCATGTATTTTTGACGATACAAATAATACGGATTATACCCGTTTTCTTGTAAAGTATTCCTTGCATAGTCTACCATTTCGGAAACGTCGCCCTCGGGAAGCCGTTTAGTGTTTTCAGCAAGATACGACCCACTTTTAACCGATAACGTATGCACTGTAATATTATCAGGGCGTAAACTTAAAGCGGAATTTAGACTGTATTTAAAATCTTCTACACTTTCATCGGGCAGTCCTGCTATTAAGTCCATATTGATGATGAAATCGTTCTTTGCAAGGTTAAATTTTTCTTTCACTTGGCTTGCCGTATGTTCTCTGCCCAAAAGTTTTAGAGTTTTATCGTTAAAGGTTTGAGGGTTAATACAAATTCTATTAACCCCAAATTCCTTTAACATTTTTAAATTTGTATCGGTTATAACGTCGGGACGTCCTGCCTCTACCGTGTACTCTACTCCGTTGTTAATTTTATCTATGGCGATAAGTATTTTTTTGAGGTTTTCGTCCGATAACGACACCGGCGTACCACCACCCACGTAAATACTTCTTAAATTCTTGATAAAATATTTACTATTTTCTATTTCATATACCAGAGCGTCAACGTACTCGTCAACGTATTTTTTTGCACTTTTTACGTCTGCCGTAATAAAAGAGCAATACTTGCACCTAGTTGGACAAAACGGAACGAAAACAAATAAATCAGTGTTGTTTTGGTCTAAACTGTATATACCTTTTTGTGTTTTTAACACGTCTTTAATTAAGTTGGTTTTATCGACGCTCACTTTCATTACGTCAAGGAAAAAATTTTCAAACTCGCCGTCTTTTTCTAGTTGTTGATAAGCAAGTTTTGTCGGTCTTACCCCCGTTAAAGCGCCCCAAGGAAGAACTTTACCTAAAAATCTCGAAAGCGCTTTATATAAGGAAAGTTTAGCGTAACGTTTATAAAGGCGTTTTTTATCGGTATCGTCTTTTATTTTAGGTAGAAGATTACCGTAAGCAAACGCCTTTCCGTTAATAACTATGGTATTGACCACCCTGTCGGGTTTTTCCGAAAACAAATGCTTAATATTAAAGCTTTCGGCATTACCGAACATATTGCAAAGTTCGGTTAGGTCGTGACGTACGTATTCTAACTGTGTTTCAATCATTTCTTATATAAGGATTAAATTTCTTTTCGTGTTCGACGGTAGTAGATTCGCCGTGTCCGGGATATACTTTGTAGCCGTAGTAATTATTGTATATAAATTTTACCGATTTAATTAAATCGCCAGTATTTCCCGTAGGAAAATCAGTTCTGCCAACTGACTCTAAAAACAGTGTATCGCCTGAAAAAATCATATCTTCGACAATAAAAATTGCAGAACCATCCGTATGTCCCGGAGTGAGTTTAACTTTAATTTCTATATCTGAAATATTGAGCGTTTCGTTGTCGCAAAATTCATAATCAGGAGAAAAAGGTTCGGGGCGTTTTCTAAAATGCTCGCATAAAGTTTGTCCAGTTTCGAGTTTTCTGCTCGCTTTCTGGCTCGCATAAACTTTTACACCGTCTTCTTGTATGCGCTTTGCGTTATGAGAGTGGTCGTAGTGTTCGTGCGTAAGTAGGAGCGCTACGGGAGTTACTTTAAGTTCTTTTAAATACCCCGTAACCTTATCATAGTTTTCTCCGCTATCAATAATTATACACTCTTTTTTTTTGTCGTTTACTAAAAAATAGGTGTTAACGCCTAAAAGTCCCGTTTGTAAACAATGTAAGGTCATTTGTTTGCCGTCCTGTAAACGTCTATAATTTTAGAATCTTGTTTTATTTTTGTTATTAAATTTTCAAGCTCGTGTTTGTCGTTAAGCCTAATGTTAAAATCAACGACAACTTGTTTAGTACGATTATCTACTCTACCGTTAGTAGAAACGATTTCAAGTTTTAACTGCGCCACGCAAGACGCAACCGAAGTTAAAATATCTATTTGCGAAGTGCCTATTACCTTTATACCGGCGTTATAGATACTCGTATCCCTATTCGCCCAATTAACTTCTATAAGTCTGCCGTCTTCGGCGTTTTTAAGGTTGGGACAATCTATTCTGTGAACGGTTACACCGTGTCCACGTGATATAAATCCTACTATTTCATCTCCCGGAACAGGATTACAGCAACCTGCAAAACGTACCAAAATACCTTGCATACCTTTAACGGTAACACCACCCGATTGATGTTTTGAGTTGGTGTAAAATTTAACGATTTCTTGCTGAGGTTGATTTTTTCTGTAATAATCAATAAGCTTTACTAGTACTTGATTAACTGTCACAGCACCGTAACCTATTGAAGCGTACATTTCGTCTTGACTGTTAAAAGACATTTTGCTCGATAACACCAAGAACGATTCGTCGGTTAAAATGTCGTTAAGATTAAACCCGCGTCGCTTTGCTTCGCCTTCCAACATACTCTTTCCAGTCTTGACGTTTTCTTCTTTCATTTCTTTTTTGAAGAATTGTCTAATTTTAACGCGCGCGCTCGGACTTTTTACTATTTTAAGCCAGTCCCAAGACGGACCCTTTGAGTTTTGTGAAGTTATTATTTCTACGATATCGCCTACGTTTAAAGTATGGTTTAAGGGCACAATTTTGTTGTTTACCTTAGCACCAACACATCTATTTCCTACTGCCGAGTGTATGTTGTAGGCAAAATCAAGGGGCGTTGCTTCTTTTGGTAAGCTTATAACGTCACCTTTTGGGGTAAATACTAAAACTTCGCTACTGTAAATGTCGCCTTTAATAGAGTTTAAAAATTCTCTACTATCTTTTAGACCGCCTTGCCACTCCATTACTTCTCTTATCCAAGAAAGCCTAGTGTCAAGACTACCTACTTCTTTTTTATTTTCTTTATATTTCCAGTGAGCCGCTATACCGTATTCAGCAGAGTGGTTCATTTCATACGTTCTTATTTGAATTTCAAAAAACTTACCGAAGTTAGTTACGACGGTAGTATGCAAAGAGCGGTACATATTGGGTTTTGGAGTTGCAATATAGTCTTTAATTCTACCCGGAACAGGTTTCCAGCGGTGGTGAATTTTACCGAAAATTTCGTAACACTCGTCCACCGAATTTACTATTACCCTAATAGCCACTAAATCGTAAATTTGGTCTAGCGTTTTACCGCGTTCTTTCATTTTTTTGTAAATGCTATAATAGTGTTTACGTCTACCGAAAACTTCACCGACGACCTTAGACTCTTTTAGCATTTCGTTTACTTCGTTTACTACCTTTTCTACAAAGCCTTCACCTTCTTTTAACCTTTCGTCGATGTTGGTGGTAAGGTATTCGTAAAAATCAGGTTCTAAATATTTTAAACAAAGGTCTTCTAATTCGCATTTCACACGCGATATACCAAGACGCCCTGCCAACGGTGCGTAGACTTCCAACGTTTCTCTCGCCATACGTTGTTGACGTTCTACCGATAAGAAGTTTAATGAACGCATATTGTGCAATCTGTCGGCAAGTTTTATAATGATAACTCTTATGTCTTTCGCCATAGCAACGAAAAGTTTTCTAAAATTTTCCGCTTGTTCTTCTTCTTTTGAAGTAAACTCGATTTTTTCTAGCTTAGTTACCCCTAAAACAAGTTCGAGTATTTCGTCGCCGAATTCTTTTTTGATATCCCCCTCGGAAACAGGTGTATCTTCTATAACGTCGTGCAAAAACGCAGCCGATACGGTAGCCGAATCTAGTCCTAAATCCATTAAAATTCCCGCGACGAAACATGGATGAATAAAATATTCTTCCCCAGAAGCGCGTTTTTGATTTTCGTGCGCTTTTTTAGCAAAGTCGTAAGCCTTTATGCACATTTCGGCTTCTTTGCCCGCATAAATAGTTTTAATTCGTTCGAGAATTTCCATTTTTAACCCTTTAATTCTTGTATTTTACTATATATAACTGAATTTATCAACGGTTTTTTCTGAACTTCACCTATTTTTAGCACTCCGTCTGAAACGTCAAAAAAATCGAGTTCAAGAAAAACGTTAAAAGCAAAAATAAAATTGTATTCATTAAAATCAGGTTTATTATGTAAGTAAAACTCCCAAATAGAAGTAAACTTTTTACCTTTACAATTTAATAAATATGAATAAATTATTGCGAATTCGTTTCTATCGGTTGAAAGTTCGTTTAAATATTTACAACCTTGGTCTAGTGCGTTTACACTAATCGGCAAGTGAGTATTTATAGACGACAACGGGTAATCTAAATACACCACTCTCTCGTAGTTTTCTGGAACTGAATTAGGGCAAATCACTATACAATTTTCTCCGTTCTTATCATATGGTGTAAACATAGACACGTTTAAGCTTTTATTAACTTTTTCCAACGTGCTTACGTCGGAAACCGCATATAACGTGCCGTAACCTTGTTCAATTTCTTTTTTGCTGTCCAAAAAAAAGTCTGTTTCTTGATTTAATATGCCTTTTAACTGACAATCAAACACAAAAAGGTTGGCATTTTTAATATCCGAATAATCTAGTAATACGTTTTTAAGTATACCTTTCACCGACTGAGTGTTCTTAAATACCGAATAGTTTATTTCAAAAACTATTTGTTTTTTAACGGGTAAGGAAAGCGTGGTAACGTTTTTCTCGCCGTTAAAATCAAGCATGTCTATAATTGAAGTAGAGAAAGAATAATGTGGAGAACCCTTTTTCATCGGAACAGAACTAATCGCTCCCATTTCAATTGAAAATAGAGGTTTTTTATTTCCTACACCAAACGGTTCTAACGTTTGAATTTCTTTGGCGAATTTAACGTTTATCGGTGAAGTCAACTCAAAGTCTACGTAAACGGTTTTTTCTTGGGCATAATCATAGCCTAAATTGTCAACGTATTCGTTAAGTTTTTTTCTTAAATTTTCAAAATTAGACTTCTCTACCGAAACGCCCGCTGCTTGGGCGTGTCCGCCGTAGCCTATTAAAAACTCTTCCGAATAAGCTATCGCGTTAAATATATTTAAGTTTGAAACGCTTCTTGCCGAGCCTTTTAAATGCCCGTCTGCACCAGCAAAAACTATAACTGGACGGTTATATTCTTCTACAAGTCGTGCAGCTACTATACCGACAAAACCCGTTTTCCATTTTTCGTCATAGCACGTAATAACACGGTCTTTATCTAAACCTTGATTTATTATCATACTCTTTGCTTGGCGATATATTATATCACACTCCGTTTGACGCGCTATGTTATATTCGTTAAGTTTTACTGCGTAATTGTAAATTTCTCGTTCTGAATCTGCGGTAAAAAGTTTTAGTGCACAATTAGCATCGCCCATTCTACCACCTGCGTTTATTCGAGGCGCCACCTGATAAGCAAGCGTCTGAGAGGTTACAGTGCGTCCCGATTCGCTTATTAAGTATCTAAACGCAGAACGTAAATTCTTGGAATTAAAAAATTTTAAGCCTTCATACACCAAATCCCTGTTCTCATCTACCAATTCCATACTGTCGGCGACCGTTGCAAGCGCGACCAAATCTAAATACTTATTAGCATTATCTCCTACTAACGCCACACCGAGCTTATATGCAACTCCCGTTCCGCATAGTCCGTCAAAAGAATATCCGTTTTCCTTAATTTTAGGGTTAATACAAATACAGTTAGGAAGAGTTTCCGGCGGTTCATGGTGGTCGGTAACAATTACCTCAATACCGTTTTCTATTAACGAGTTTACAGCGTCGTTATCTGATATTCCACAGTCAACGGTAATTACCAAGTCTAGTCCTTTTTCTGATTTAATTTGTAAGATTTTAGCAACGTCTAAACCATATCCGTCTTCCCTTTCAGGCACTATACGTAATGCGTTTATGCCATACTCGTTTAAGCAGTTAGAAAGGACGGTTGTGGCACACACTCCGTCAGCGTCGTAATCGCCAAATACTAAAACTTTTTGGTTTAAGTCTTTTGCTAGACGTATTCTGTTGACAGCTTGTTCTACACCGTCCATTGTATAGGGGTCATAAAAATGCTGTTTGCCGGGATTTAAAAACCGTTTTGCTTTTTTAATTGTATCAATTCCACGGTAAAATAAAAGTCTTGCAGTATCAAACAAGATATTGCAATCGTTTGCTATATTATTGACGATTTTTCGTTCTTCGTCATTTAAAATTTTACCGTGTTCTATTTTCATATATTCTTATAAATCGAATAAGGCGGAATATGTTCCGCCTTATGGTTTTACTGATTTTATTTATTACTTATTCAGCGCTGACCACACAATCGGAGTCCATACGAGACTTGAAAAAACTGCGCTTATTGCCGTAACTAAAATTGTTAATGCTATAAATGTTAAATAACCGATACCGCCGATTAAACCAAGGGCAAGAGTTGCAACTATTAAAGCGATAAACACAAAAATAAATCTTGTTAAACTGTTAGAAACAGCGCCCTCTGCTATATTTAATTTATCCGCTTTTGGGTCTAACTTTAACTGTTCCTTGCATCTCTTAACTATAACAACTGAAAGTACCGACGATAAAATTACCGATGCACTTATAGCAATTGCCCAAGTATCAATTGAGGGTATTCTAGTTAACGCTAAAAGTGAAAGCGTTAATATTGCCGATAAAACACCGCTTACTAATATCGAGAGTGTTGCGAAAAGTTTTTCCATGATTATAAGGTACACGAAAACCGCAATGGCAGAAATACCCAAAGCAAGAGCTAAACCCCACACGTCAAAAGAAGGGGTTGCAACTACTTGATTTACCGAGCTTTCAACCACTACTTTATCGTTTGCTAGTTTTTCGGTAACGTAAGCTGTTAATTCTTCGGCATTGATTCCAGTGGCGTTTTTGAACTTATAAACGTGAGTTGCACCGTCTTTCATAGTTTGATATGAATAACCTACGTCTTTAATGCCTTTTTCATTAAAATATGTTTCAGCTATCTCTTTTGCTTTTAACGAAGCACCTTCTACGTCTTGGTCTACCCCGACGCTAATTTCATAATGAGAATCTTGCGCGGTAGAGCCGTTAAGTCCAAACACGCCTAACATTGTCATACCTGCAAGGATAACTACAAGAGTAATAATCAACCAAATTTTAAATTTAGAAACAATTTTGAGTTTCATATTTACTCCTCCACTTTATTGATGCCTAGAAAGGCTTCTTTATTTTTAACTACACCTAAAAGTAGGGTGGTAAACATTCTAGCAAATAACAAGGTGCTGATTAACGAAAGAGCTACGCCAATACCAAAGGTAATTGCGAAGTTATTAACAGCGCCTTTTGTTAAAGAGAATAAAAGTAAACTAATTATTGCGCCAATTACACCACAGTTAATAATCGGAACGAGTGAACGCTTAAATCCGTTCATAACAGACGCTTTAACCGTCTTACCCAAATTAGATTCTTCTTTAATGCGTTTTGCAGTAATAATAAAACCGTCAAGCGCGAATACGGTAGCAAGAATTATACCTACCACACCGCCAAGATTTAGTTTTATACCGGGAACGGCAATTAGCATTACAAGTTCAAGCAACATAAACAAGGTCATTGAAAGTGCCGAAATGATACCGAAACCTTTGAAGAAAAGAACTAACGCCACCAAACTTAATACGAACACGACCGCTACTGCTAATGCGCAAACGAGTTCTACGTTAGAACCGTAAGGAGAAGTAACGTTTTCTATTCTTTCAGGAGCGTCGTACTTATAAGCAAGACCCCCTGAGGTAATTTTTAATACCATTTGTTTTGCGCTTGCTTCGTCAGAGGAAGTAAGATATAAACTCTTAGCAAAAGAAGTGGAACTTATTGCGCTGTTGGTAGTACCGTCAAACGGGGAAAGCGTTTGACCTCCCAAAGTTATTTTGAGATAATATTGAGCGTCACCCATATTTTCTTTGATGGTTTCGTAGGCTTCGTCGGTAAACGTAATTTCTACAACGTGGTCTGAGCCCATCAACTGATATTTCGCAGATTTGACCACTTTTACCCCTTCTAAAATTTCGTGTTCGTTAGTGGGGTCAGTTTCGGTGTTACCAAAGAATTGCAATTCACCGTACTCGGTTGCAGTAGCCACGTCAGCGTCAAGTCTTGTGTAATCGGGTTCACCGTACTTGTTAAGCGAAGCGCTTGCTTCTATTCTCAAATCATAGTTATCGCTGTCGCCCGCTTCTGGTCTTAAAGCTTTTACAGAATAAGTTGAATATCCTAACGCTTCAAGCCTTTCTGAAACGGTAGAAATAACTTCATCTATATCTTCTACGTTTTCAACGTTATCGTCAGCAAGTTTTACCGTATACGCGGTACCGCCGGAAATATCGTAATCAGTTTCAATAGCGCCTAAAACCGAATTGAAATTGTTAATTCCAACGGGGAATCTTGCAAACGTAATAAAGATTAAAAGCGCCATAACCACGCCGATAATCGATAATAAAGTAATTGATTTCCCTTTTTTCATTATTGCCTCCAATTTATTTTGGGAATCCCATAAATAAATGTCTTATTTAGTGTTTATTTATACTAATCTTATTCAAAGTCGTTTAGTTCTTTGAGCATAGTTTCAAGGTCTGCACCGTGAACGCCAGCTGCTTCGCCTACCGTTTCGCCATGAGCAAGTGCACAACCTAAACAATGCATACCATGAGCCATTAAAATATCTGCTGACTTGGGGTTTAACTGTAAAGCGTCAAAAATTGTAGTGTTTTCAGTAATTTTGTTAGCCATAATTTCTCCTTAATGTGCGTTTGGTTATTTGAACGCATTATTTTACTGATATATTATATAATTATTTTAACTATAAGTCAATAACTTTTACAAAATTTTACCACCTAAAAATTAACATTATTTCAAATTATTTACCTTTTTGCTTAATTTTATAAATTCTTAATCTTTGACCTTACCTTATTAAAAAAAATTTTTTAATTTTATAATTTTTTGTATGTTTTTATTGAAATATTTAAAATTTTGTTTATAATTAAATTATGGACAACATAATTAAAAAATACAATACATTAGACAACAGCATATTTTTTCATCATACTATTTCAGGCGTCAGCCTTAACGACCGCATGTACGGACCTGAGTCTCACGCTCAGTTTGAGATTTTATATTTGTTATCCGATGGAATAGAGTACGTAATCGAGGGTGAACATTACAACGTAAACCGTGGCGACGCAATAGTCGTTTTACCTCACGAAATACACACTATTATAAGAAAAGGCGGATATAACTACGAAAGACTTGTTATAGTGTTCGACGTAGACTGCTTATATCAATTAGTAAGTGACAAAAGTGAGATATTAGAACTTTTTACCGACAAAGTTAAAGGTAAAAGAGTTATACCTAAATCTGTAATTAACGGCTCCAACTTAAAAGACGTTTTCCAATCTATTATGAACGATACTTTGCCTGATAAATACTGTGGGTTTTCTTTTGCGTCAAAAATATTTAATTTAGTTATTGAACTGGACAAACTACTCTCCTCTTCGTCTGTCGAACTGCTTACTCCGTCGTCGGTTGATACGCTTACTATCCAGGCTATAAAGTACATTGAGAAACACATTACAGAAGAACTTAATCTATCTGAAATTGCAAAAAGTTTGTTTGTTAGCAAGTCTACACTGTGTCATAAGTTTAAACAAAATATGAATATGACGGTAAATCAATATTACACTATTAAAAAAATTAAACTCGCCGAGGAGCTTATTAAAAACGGCGTAAACGCAAACGAAGCGTCGTTTAGAGTAGGTTACACTAGTTATTTAACTTTTTATTACAATTACAAACGTATTATCGGTCAACCGCCGTCACAAACAAAAAAATAAAATAAAGTCCCGAACTGCTGTTCGGGACTTTTGAATTATATTACCTTTTCGCCTTTCAAGAAAACCGTTTTTACGTTAAAATCATTATCAAGTAAACAGATATCGGCGCGCTTACCAACTTCTATCGAACCTCTGTCAGTAAGACCCATAACGCTCGCGGGAGTTGCCGACGCCATCTTGCTTATATTTATGATATCAACGTCGGTTAATTTTGATATTGTTTTAAATAAACGCTCGGTTGTTGCAACGCTACCTGCAAAACTGCACCTGTCGGGAAGTTTAGCAACACCGTCTTCAATAATTACTTTCACGCCACCGTTTAAACGTCCTAGAACTGTTTCAGTACCATCGTTTAATCCGCTACCGCGCATAGCGTCCGTTATAAGACATACCTTATCGCTACCTTTTACTTTACAAATAAGTTTAAGTAATCCAGACGGTAAATGCTTTCCGTCGGCAATTATTTCAACAAACATCCTATCGTCGTAAAGCGCTCCCTCAACTGCCCCTGCAATTCTATAAGCATTTTTACGGTATACTCCGTGCATACCTGAGTATAGATGGGTAACAAGTGTATAGCCGTTATCTATGGACTTGACTAAGGTGTCAAAATCTGCGTCAGTATGCGCAACGGACATCACTAAACCTTTTTCTTTACCTATAACTCCAACTTGCATACCACCGTCAAGTTCGGGCGCTACGCTCACACGCTTTATAAAGGGATATTTATCTACCAGTCTTAAAAGTTCATGTTCGCTTGGCAACCCCATTTTTTCAGTATCTTGCGCACCGCATTCGCTCGGCGACAGCCACGGCCCTTCCAAATGAACGCCGTTTAAAGTCAAAAGATTATCTTCTTCGTAAAGACTTTTATACGTATCAAGACATTCTTCTATCGCCGACATTTTATCCGACATAGTAGTAGCGTATAGCGTGGTTGTACCGTGAGCTAAATGAAACTTCGATATCTCTAACATTTGCTCTTTGGTTGCGTCCATAAAATCAAAACCGTTACCACCGTGACAATGTAAATCGATAAAACCTGCGACCAAATACATGCCCTTTGCGTCAATAGTTTCTACCTTGTCAAAGTGTTTTTCACTGATGCTCTCTATTAGTCCGTCATCAATTACTAAAACACCGTTTTCAATAATTTTATTAGGAGTTACTATTTTTGCGTTTATAATTTGTGTTTTCATGTTTTTATTATAACACGACTTTTAGATTAATAATATAAAAATCAGTAAAAAAACATTTAATATTTTGCAAATAGTTGTTATTTTTCAAAGAAAGCAACACCAACTACTCCCGGTCCAACGTGCGTACCTATTGTTGCTCCTAACATATATTTGGGTACTTCGTCAGTATGGTCTGCCCACAATACTGCGCTATCTTTTACGTATTTATCGTGAATAGTACTGTCTAACCCCGACCAAATAGTTCCGTAAGGCATAGTAAAATCAATACCCGTAGTACTCTGAACTAACTTATTTAATAAGTTATTACCTTTTCTCGACCCAACTGCTTTTCCTACAAGTTTTATTTCTCCGTCTATTACACTAACTACGGGTTTTAGCGATATAAGTTCACCTGCAAAAGCAACGACCGAAGATATTCTACCGCTTTTTTTAAGATACTCTAAGGTTCCCAAAACACCCATTACTTTTAACTTTTTCTTTTTTAGTTCGAGTTCTGATACGATTTCTTCAACTGAAAGCCCTTTTTTTGCCAAACGAACGGCATACTCACACAAAAGTCTTTCGCCAATACAGGCGTTAAGACTGTCTATGACAAAAACTTTACCGTTAAATTTTTCAGCAGTTTTTCTTGCTGCCTCGTACGTTCCCGACAACTTTGAAGATATGGTTATAACTATAAGTACGTCTCCGTTTTCGGTATGCTTTTCAAAAACTTCTTCAAATCTATAAGGTGTAATCTGACTCGTCTTAGGCAATTCGTCGCTTTCAACGAGTTTTTCATAGAATTGCTTAGGCAACAAATCTATGCCGTCATAAAATTCTTCATCGCCTATCCTAATCACCATCGGCAACATTATTACACCCATTTCTTCTGCTTGTTTTTTACTTATATCAGAAGCCGAGTCAACAATTATTTTAATCATAAGTTCTCCTTTTATCTGTTTTTTTGATTATATTTTCAAGGTTAAGACAAATCGACGCTAAACTTTTATAAAAAACTTCTCGGTCTTTTGCACTTAAACCTATACTTGCCTCCATTAATACCGCGTCTATTTTATTGGAAATTGTCAATCCTATTAGTTTTCCCGAATCGGTCAAGTTTAATAAACTTTGATATCGCTTTCCGTTCGCCGTTTCACACTCGATATAACTTTTACTTTCAAGAAACTTTATAGCGCGTGAGATATTTGCCTTGTCTTCCCCACACATATCACATAGCTCTTTTGCTGTCATTGCCCCGCACTTATATAAATAATACAAACACGACACGTGAGAACTTTTTAGATTGTATTCCGACATTTCGTCAGTCTTGATTTTGTATATACATCTGCTTGCCTTTGCTATAAGCACGGTAAACGTTTCAAATCTATTTTCCATTTTTCACCTTTATTTGTTGTAATTACAACAAGTATATATTAACATAGTAAATAGAATTTTGTCAAATGAAATCATACGGTTTTTTGTGAATAGTGGTGATAGCCAGCATCTCCGCTTGCGCTACGATGGCAAAGCCGAACCAGTTCTCAACCCGCTACATCTTTTCATAAATAAGGGCGCCCTTTTAGGACGCCCTTATTTATGGAGCAGGTGATGGGAGTGGAACCCACCTATAAAGCTTGGGAAGCTCTCATTCTACCGATGAACTACACCTGCAAAACTACTTTTAGAATTTATTTAACTAAATCTAAAAGCGAATTTTATCATACTTTACAATAACCCGTATAAAATCATACCGAGAAGTGCTGAAATTAAAATTAGCAAAATCGGTGAAATTTTTTTCTTGGTAATTTTTTTATATATAATATGCGTTAAGGCAACTAAACAGAATATTATAAGCGCTTTATAATCGAAGTTAATAGGAGTATAAAGGTTTTTAAGAGAAATTACAACACTTAAAACAAGCCATAAACCCGTTGCTGTAATTAGTCCTGTAACTACCGGACGAACGCCGTTTAGAAATGCTTTTACGCCTGCATATTTTAACAATCCCCCGATTACCGAAGCTATTAATAAAATTATAAAAAATGCTGGTAAAACCACGCCTAGGGTTGCTAGAATTGAACCTATTATTCCACGTTGTGAAGCACCGATAAAGGTTGCCATGTTTATTGCAACGGGACCGGGGGTCGATTCTGATACTGCGATAAAATTGAGAATTTCCGACTCGGTTAACCAACCGTGTGCCAGAACTTCATCAGTAAGCAAAGGTATCATAGCGTAACCACCACCGAAAGATACCGTTCCGATTTTTAAGAAAGTTAAGAAAAGGTCTAAAAGTAAAGGCATGCTACTTATCCCCCTTTTCTTGTTCTTCTTTTTCAGGATTATTTTTAATCAAACTAACAAGATACGCCACTAAACCTATGGCTCCGCCTATTAAGACAAAGAAAACAGTAGAAAAATTCAATGCGAAAAGGTCTAGTAAAGTCAGCGTAAGTATTGAAATAATAAAAAGCGTTAAATTAAACATGCTTTTTTTAAGTCCTTTGAACATCTTTATACCAGCAGTTAAAATTAAAAATCCCACGCATGCTTGTATTCCTCTAAAAGCGTATCCTACAAATTTTAATTGTAAAAACTGGTCAAAGAATAAAGATATTATAAAAATAATGATAAAAGACGGTAATACCACACCCATGGTTGCGAATACCGAACCTAACACACCGCAAATTTTATAGCCTATAAAGGTTGCCGAATTTATTGCCAAAGGTCCCGGCGTAGATTCAGCGATAGCGACGACGTCTAGATATTCTTCTTGTTCTATCCATCTCTTTTTTTCTACAAGTTCACGCTGAATAACGGCTATCATAGCGTAACCGCCACCAAAGGTAAACAAACCGATTTTGAACATCGTTAAAAAAAGCGATAAATAGGTCTTTAATTTTTTCATAATTTTATTATACCTAACTTTTTATAAAAAATCAAACAAAAGACGGCTTTAAATACAAGCCGTCTTTTAAATTTTATAATACTTTTGATAAAAATTCTTTTAATCTTTCGTCTTTTGGATTAGAGAAGAATTCTTTGGGGTCGGCTTGTTCTTTTATAACGCCTTCGTCCATAAAAAGAATTTTTGAAGCAACTTCTTTTGCAAATCCCATTTCGTGGGTTACAACAACCATCGTCATACCCTCTTTTGCAAGAGCCGTCATAACGTTTAAGACTTCGCCTACCATTTCGGGGTCTAGTGCGGAAGTAGGTTCGTCAAACAACATTACTTGCGGTTCCATTGCAAGCGCCCTGACAATTGCAATTCTCTGTTTTTGTCCGCCTGATAAAGTTGACGGATATGCATTGGCTTTTTCCTCTAAACCTATCTTTTTAAGCAACTCGTAAGCTTTATCTGTTGCAGATTTTTTAACTTCTTCGATAGTATGTTCTATTTCTAAAAGCGGTTTTTTGTTTTTAGTGAATAGATTACCTACTTTTATAAAGAAATTTTTAGTTTTTATTTTATTTATGTTCTTTTTTGCAATAGTTATAGGCGACAAAGTGATGTTTTGAAGTACCGTGAGGTTATTAAACAGGTTGAAATTTTGAAAAACCATACCTATTTTTTGTCGGTGAACGTTTATATCAACTTTCATATCGGCAAGGTCTTCACCGTCAAAATAAATATGACCACCATCAGGGTCTTCAAGGCAGTTAAGACACCTTAAAAACGTTGATTTACCACAACCCGAAGGACCGATAATAACGATTATATCACCAGTATTTATTTCTAAGTTAACACCCTTTAATACTTTGTTGTCTCCAAAACTTTTTTCAAGATTTTTAATTGAGAAAACGTGTTCTGTGCTTTCTTTTATAGCGATGTTATCTGTCACTTCTCTTAAACCTCCTTTCCATAGCTCTTATACCCCAAGTAATTAGTAATACTAGCACTAAATACACTAGTGCAAGCATTATATACGGAACAAAATAATGATATGTAGCGTCGCCTATCTGTTTTAAAGATTTGGTTAAATCTGTTACGGCGATAAAAGATACTACCGAGGTTTCCTTTATTAATGAAATAAACTCGTTACCGAGAGTTGGCAATATGTTTTTTATCGACTGAGGAATAACGATTTTAAGCATCGCTGTCCAAAACGACAACCCTAACGCTCTACCCGCTTCTAATTGACCAACGTCTACCGACTGAATACCCGAACGCATAATTTCACTAACGTACGCGCCTGAATTTAATCCGAAAATGATTACCGCTTCAATGACGCTTGATACTCTTATTCCTAGTAATGGTAAAAGTAAAAAGTGTCCTATCAACAATTGCACTACCATCGGTGTGCCACGGAAAATTGCAACGTATATCTTACAAATTCCATTTAAAATTCTCGAAATCAATTTGTATTTAGGCATTACTGCAACTACGGCGATAAGGATACCAATTACAATACCTATAATCAAACCGAATACCGCTATTTCAATAGTTGCAAGTAAGCCGTCAAAGAACCTTTTATAACCGCCCAGAGTAATAAACTGATTATAAAACTGACTCCATTCTTTTGCCCAATTTATCATAGTCTATCCTTTTAAATTACGTTAGGTTTGGCGAAATTCTCGCCAAACCTCGTAAGTTTTTATTTTTTTTATACTTATTTGTTTGCCGTTAATACACTTAATACGTCCATTATGGTCATGCAATCGTCAAGTTTGATGTTAGATTCTAACGTTAAGACGTATTGAGATTCAACGTAGTATGCATTAGAGAAATTAACGGTTTTCTTTCTTTCAGCGGTAATAGTTAAACCCGACATACCGATATCTACACCGTTATTACCAATAGAAGTTACAACTGCGTCGAAAGACATATTAGCAATAACGAGTTCTAAACCTAATTGGTCAGCAATAAGTTTTGCGATTTCGATATCAATACCTACGTATTTGTCACCAGAAACTTCTTCAAACGGAGGGAATTCGGCGTTAGTTGCCATAACTAATTGACCTGCTTGATTGTTAAGGTCTACATCAGGTGAATCGTATGCAACGTATTTTTCTTCTTCACCATTTAAGTATTTTTCTATTATGGCTGAAATTTCTGCTTGTTTGCTTTCAAGCACACCGTTGATATCTGTTAACAACTTATCTTGATTTGTATCAACTGCTATTCCGTAAAATTCACTGCTAAGCGGAACTTCTTTGATAAGTTTCAAACCTTCGATATCTTTTACCAAACTTTCGCCTGTTGCACCGTCAACGATAACGTATTCAATCTTACCGTTCTTTAAGTCCTGAGCTGCTAATGCAAACGTATCGTAAGGCGAAACTTCACAGCCGTTTAAACATTCTGCATACATCAAACCAGTTGTTCCAGATTGGCTACCTATTTTAGTTGTATTGCCACAAGCAGTTAAACTAAAACAAGCAGTTAGAGTAAGTATAATGGTTACTAAAAGTGTCAATAGTTTTTTCATTTTGGCTCCTTTTGTGGCGAATATTTTTACCGCCTAAACTTTGTTTATACGAGTATTATATGCCTTCAATTTTTATTTGTCAACAAATTTATGCATATTTTTTAAAAATTTTCAAAAATTTTTGTATATTTTTGCTGATTGTGAATATTTTTATGAATATTTGTAATTTTTATTCAAATTTTTAACTTTTTTAACCACTTTCACCGTATAATATAATATGAAAATTATTGAATACAACAGGAAAATGGCGGTGGAGTATGCTAAAATTTGGGCTAAAAAAAGAAATCCCGCCTATTATAATTTTGACGCCATAGGCGGAGATTGTACTAATTTCGTTTCACAATGTCTTTATGCAGGATGCAACGTTATGAATTATGAGAAGATTTTTGGGTGGTATTATAATTCCATATATGATAGAGCGCCCTCTTGGACGGGTGTTGAATTTTTATCTTCGTATTTACTAAAAAGAAACCGAATAGGTCCTTTTGCAAGCATAACCGACCAAAATTCTATTCAGCTTGGCGATATCGTTCAGTTAGGAAGTTTTAACGGTGATTTCTTTCATACGGCGTTAATAACCGATTTAGCGCAAAACGAAATTTTAGTTTCTTCTCACAGTAGAGATTTTTATAATACTCCTCTTTACGTTTTTAATTATTCATTAATAAAATATTTTCATATAGAAGGAGTTTACGTAAATTAAAAACCCGACTTAAAAACAATTTTAAGCGCGGGCTTTTATGCTGTTATTTATCATTTCCATCGTTGATATATAGAATTCCTAAACAGTCTTCACCACAGTGACTGGCTATCGTACCACCTGCTCTGGTAACGTGAATGTTTTTAAATCCTCAACTTAGAAATAAATACTGGTGATATAATCGTTATTATCGGTCCTTCGGGTTGTGGTAAATCAACGTTTTT
>JAZRGZ010000042.1:0-5312 GCA_045644505.1 Christensenellaceae bacterium
TATACCAAATTTACGCAATCTATTTATACCTATATAGACGAGGGGGCGAAGGTGGCTCAAACGCTTGATACGAGTCCGTTAAAACGTGCGAATGCAGCAAGGTTTGATTATTGGGATTTCCAAGTGTTTAATAACAATAAAAAAGCATTCTACTCTTGCAGATAACTTATCTACTTTTAAATTATTACAATAATTAAAAATAGCTTTTATAAGTTCTCCTGCTTCCTCATTATTTAACAAGCTAAAATATTCTTGGTAGTTGTTAAATAATAAAAACCCATTTTTACCCATTTTATTCTCCCATTATTGTTATTTTGCATTGTGGCGTTTCGTTATAAACTTTAAATGTTGTTATCTTGTAAATATGGCTATCATCTTCCCAAAGGTTTGTATAATTAATAGCGTCTAATACTGCTTTAACTAAATTGTCTATATCAGGTTTTTTTGTGTGTGGTGCATATATAAGCTGTTGTTTCTTTTTGTTGCTTATACTGCTTGGTATTGGCATAAAAAATCTAAGCGCTATCTCTATTGCACCTTTTAATTTAATATCTTTGTATTTTTCTTGTTTTTGTTTAAGTATCTCTGAATAAACAATGTTAAACCAATCGCTTTTTGGTGAGTATGTACCCATATACCCTGCTTTGTTCCTGAAAAATTTAGGTCTTGCCTGTGGTTTTGGTGTGCCTATAATATCAAAATCTAATACCATTATATTTCTCCTTCAAAAACGTATTGTGCTACGGTAGAGTTGCCGAATCTTGTAGGTACATCTATTAAGTTTGTTCTTATTTTGTAACTTTTGCGTAGTTCAAATATTATTGCTCCTAAACGCATAGATCCATATTCAAAGTACGCCTCTTTTGGCGTTATTGTTTTAAATTTCTTTAAGTGTTCTAATACCATTTGTTTTTTAGTCATTGTTTTATTCTCCTATTTGTAGTTTTGCTATTTCTTCAGGTGTCATTGTTTCTATACCCAACATTTGACAATCTTGTACAATACCATCTATAAACCGTTTCATCTCTGCTGTATCGTACTCACTGCTACCTTTAATTACAAAGTAATGTTTAAACTTTTTATCTTTGCTGTAGCCAAGCTCTTTGTAGTACTTAAAGTATTTGCTTACGTCTATATCTTCACGTAACGAAAATATTATTTTTTTGCCTTCGCTATCCGTTGCTATTGTTCCATAATCTTGCAACATACGCACATATATTTCTTCTTTACTCTTTTGCATTTTTTCGGCTATTTTTTCTATTAGTACCCAACAATATGCGTTTGCATTTAAAGACCTTTTTTCCCTATGCTTTTTTATTTCTATGTTGCATAACGATTTATCGTCTTTAAGCTTTGTCACATTGTTTAAATCTTCACAACCTGTAACGTCTATACTTACCCTAAATGTATTATTTTTAAGTTCTAATATTTCAAATACTGTTCCTTTCATTAACGCCTCCTTTTAAAATGGTAAGTCCTCCGTATTTGCGTCTTTTATGTTTCCTTTTTCTTCTGCTTTTACTGTTTCATACTCGCTACTATCTTTCTGCACCATAAAATCCAACGTAAACACTTCAACTAACGTTATTTTCTTTTTAGCTCCGTTTTGTTCATAGTTTCTTGTTACGATTTTTCCGTTAATTAAAACCTTTTTACCTTTGGTTAAATTTTTGTACTCTTTGCCAACCACATAACAATCAACAAAGTACGGTCTTTTGATCCACTCATCGCTACCCTGCTTTTTATAGTCGTCATTTATAGCTATGGTGAACACCTGCTTGTTCTTGCCATTTGGCATAACTTTTATTTCGCTATCTTTAACCAAGTTGCCTATTACATAAAATTGATTTAATTTCATTTATAATCTCCTATTTAATTCTTATACTTGAACTTACTTTTATTTCTTTTCTGCATTTTGCCCATATTGCAGGAAAATCTTCCCTTAATTTTTTGCTATCTATACTCTCTTTTGTTGTTGCCGGAACAAAACTTATAACCCTCTTGCCTAACCGTATTTGGTTTATTTGTCTTGACTCCATTTCCTCTTTTATCTTTGCTTTTATAACTTTAACTTTTTCCTCCATAACCTCAATCGCTGTTAATGTTTCAGTTAACTCTTGTATTGAATTTGCGTTTAAGCATTTTAACGTCATATTTTGTTCTTTATCACTTGTATCCTCGTTGTAATATTCGTTTAAAAATTCCACTATTTCGGCTTTTGTTAATAAAGTTATTGGTATATACTCACAATTATCACCGTGTACCCATAACACACTCGCTTTTGTTACTTTTAAACCAAACGTGTCACGCAACGCCTGTGCGTATAAACTCAACTGCCTTTGCCACTTTTTTAGCTGTTTTGTAGAGCCTGTTTTGATATCGCTTATTTCTTCGCCTACCAAACTAAATAAATCTAACGTGCCACAATATGGCATACCGTTAATCTCGTTATAAATTATCTGTTCTGATAAGTCCCAAACAATGTTGTGTTTATTTGATAATTTTAAAAGGTTATCAAACTCTGCCATTGGGAAACTTGGCTCTTTGCCGAACTTAATAAAATCGCTAAACGCATTATGTATCAATGTACCCTTATCCCTCGCCCTACGCATATACAACGTATCTTTTGTAAATGGGTTACCCATAACTTTATCTATAATTTGATTTACGGAAGGTATCTCGGTAACTTTTTTGCCACCTGCAAAAAGCGTAGTTTTGTAATACTTGTGTGCGACCGGCTCAAAACTTATACCTAACTTATCTATTATTGGTTGCAAATTTAACATTATTTGCTCCTTTTACTTTTTCTGTTTATTTCTGCTTCTTTTTTATTTATTGCTTCTTCTGCTTGGTCGTACGTTACATCGTCTATACTGTCAACGCCACAATATTTGCAAAACTTATCTATGTCTGCACCTAAATCTATTAGCTTATTTACTTGGTCGGCTGTTATTAACTTGACTATCGGTTTGGTTTTTTTTTGTTTGGTTGAAAATACTACTTTGCCTTTACTATCTACTATTTCTAAACTTGTAATTATTTTTTTGTCGGAAACCTCTATTGCCGAAACTGTAAACCTTTCATATACTGCACCTTTGCCTGACGCTTTGTTTGTTTTTATGTAACTTGTATCACTTACCCATATAAAAGGTGCTGTATAAAGTTCTCTACCTATCCCCCAATTAAAGCACGCACGTTTAAAACTATCACTTGCTAACCCTTTTTCTTTTTCTGTGTTACTTTCAGTACCGGTATCCTCTTTACTTACCCACTGCTTTTTTTCATCGTCCCATATACTTACTATGCAGTTTGCGTTCTCTCTTGTGTGTATGCGTTGCCAATTCTTTGCACCTACGGTTTCATCTAAAATGTTCATATCACATCTTGCGTCTTTGTACAGCAATAGAGTAAAACCGTTATCTTTTACCTGACTTATTCTTACATCTATTTCGTCTGCTCTTAAATTTCTAAATTTACACATTTGTTTCTCCTTTTCTTGACATTTTTTAATCTGTGTGCTACAATTACTTTGTTAAATTTTTGTGTGGAACTGTGGGTGCTTTTACCGAAGCACTCACTTTTTATTTTCCCCTCATACTTGCACCACCTCCTTTCTTTTTCGGGTACACTGCTCTGTCCTTTTTAAATTTCTTTAAAACCTTTTTACTGCCTTTTCTAACTAAATCTTCAAACTTAAACCCTGTGTTCATTTTTTTATCTCCCATTACTTGCCTGTTGGTCTTGGTATTCGTCATACCATTGGTCTGCTTTGTCCATACTATCTTCTTCCTGCTCATCTTCGTCATAGTGCCATATACCTTTTGGCGCAATTATGCTTATTTTCTTCCACTCGGGCAATTTATCCCATTCTTCTTTTGTATAACCTTCGGGTATTCCCATTTATTTGTCCTCCTTACTAAAAAAGGTTTCAATATATTCCTCTACGGTTATATTGTCCATATACTCTTTCATAGCAAAATAGCGCATTTCCGATTTTATACTTTCCTCTGCATAATATTTATTTATTTTTTCGGTATCGGTAAGGTACACACTATCTTGCGCAAACAATGAAGCTACCCACCACATAGCGCCCGACAATATCCATATAACTACAACGCATATTAGCGTTATTACAATGTAATCTTTTGCTTTATTGCTTATCTTCATTTATATTGCTCCTTTAAAAATGTTTTTTATCCTGCGTAACCAACTGTTCTCTATTGCAAATATTTTGTCGTCAATAAAATCTATTCTGTACTCTAACCTTCTCTTTTTCGCCCAAAACATATTTTCTTTTTTTATGTCATCTCTTGTTGCGTAACCTTCTTCGTCTTTCCTGCAAATTTCTTCTTCCCAAAGTTCAAACCTTCTTTTTTTTACCTCTAACTTTACCTTTAAAGCTTTTAACTGCTTCAACAATTTTTCTTCCCTACTCATTAGTTCCTCCTTTTATTAGTTTGTCCATCTTGTTTAAAAACCTTTTATTTTTAATGTTGTCATACTCAATAATTGTGTCCTCTTGCGTTTCAACCCACGCCAAAAAATCAGTGTCCAAAACCCTAATTTGTCCACCTATCCTTTTTGTTTTGCAAAACTGTTTGTTGGTTATCATTCTTCGGATAGTTACTACAGATACCTGCAAAAACTCGCTACAGTCTTTTAAAGTAAATAGCCTCATTAGTTTCTCCTTTTCAAAATATGTTATATGTGCTACAATATAAAAGCAGGGTAGCTATTAACTACCCTGCATTGAGTGAGATATAAAAATAAAGAGAAAAGGGAGATGAAGCCCATTAGAACTTTATCTATAACTCTTATTGTTAATTGTTGTTTTTTGTTTTTTTTCATCTTTTATTCTCTTTAAAAATTAAGGTTATTAACCTTAATTTAAATTCATTGACCTTATTATAGTTTATTGAAAAACAAAAGTCAAGAGTTTTTTGTTGTTAATAAAATTGTTCTGTTGAAATTTTAGAAAAAAAAAAAATGTCAACTCGCAAGTATCTCTCGTCAATAAAATTGAAAAATTTTGTTTAGGAGGTATTTAAAATGGATGCAGAAAAAATTGAATTATTAAAAAGTATTAACAAAGGAAGAGTTATTGGAGCAAAAAGAATTTTAGCTAAAAAGTTAAAAGTTTCTGATACTACTATTGGTTGTTTGTTCAACGGTAAAGAATCACCGTCAATAGATATGGTTGAAAAACTTGCCAAAGTATTTAACAAAACAGAAAAAGAACTGCAAAAAATTTTTGCTATAAAAAACAATTCAGACAATATAAACTCCTTTATTAATGATAATTCAAAAGAAGT
>JAZRGZ010000043.1:0-5289 GCA_045644505.1 Christensenellaceae bacterium
ACGTTAAAATTTTTGTCATATACGCAATCTATGACACCCGGAATATTAATATTTTTTAAAACTATATACCTATCAAATATTTTATTGATAAAGTAATCCTTGTTTTTTAACTCATTTATAGTACTAGCATGACAGCTTGCAATTAATTTAACGCCAGAATTAATCGCATTTTTAACAAATTGCCAGTCATTTTTACAAGACAATTCGTCAGTAACTACAATTTCAGGTGACATTGACCGTAATGCATAATTAAATGCATACTTTTTATTTGAATAAACAATCCTATCTATATATTCGCCTGAAATTAGTGAAAATTCGTTTCTTTCGTCAATTACGAGTATTTGTCCACATTTATAATAATTAAATTTTAAAATTAAGTCTTTTAAAATCGTTGTTTTTCCTTTCCCCGGCGGTGAAAGAATTAAAGAATTTAAGACTTTCTTTTTTTCTAATATATACTGAATTACCTTATTAGAACAATCCTCTATTAAATGTGGAATCCTTATATTTAACGACGTGAAATTTTTAATCGTTACAATGTCATTATTTTCAAAGACACATTCACCACTAAGTCCTATTCTTATGCCTTCACTAGTGGTTAAAAACCCTTGTTTTATGCTACTGTTAAAAGCATATATTGACCTTTCCGTTACACTATCAATAATATACTGAATATGATTCTTTGTAGCAATGATTTGATTATTATCTATATTTTGCATTTTTCCGCAATAATTAACTAAAACAGGATATCCTTGTCTTATACGAATTTCTGTAAGTTTGTCCACGTTTAAACTTAAAATAGATGAAAAAATATCATTTGGTAAAAAAGATAAATCCATATATTAAATTATATTAATGAAATTATTAAAATATAACAAAAACCCTATCCATTATTGGATAGGGTTGGTTATTTATATATAATAAATTACTTATCTAAACCACCGATAATATCAGCAATAGAAGCACCGCTGTTACTTTCGTCTTTCCATTCGCGAAGTTCGGTTTCATCACTCTCTTCTTCCCTTGCTTTCTTTTTACCCTTTGCAGGTTTTTCATCTTCTACTTTAACCGTTTTAGGTTCTTCGGGTAGAAGCGCCTTAATAGACAAGGTCATTTTTTCTTTTTCGGGATTGATTTCAATAATCTTAGCTTGAACTTCTTGACCTACTTCTAACGCAGATACAGGATTTTCTAGCCATTGATTAGAAATTTGTGAAACGTGGACCAAACCGTCAACACCTTTTTCAACTTCAACAAAAGCACCAAAAGAAACAATTCTTACAACTTTACCAGTTACAACGTCGCCTACGTTATATTTTTCAGCTACAAAATCCCAAGGCTTGGGTTGTAATTGCTTGTAACCAACGGACACTCTTTTATTTTCTTCGTCGATTTTTAATATTTTGAATTGAGTTTGTACGCCAAGTTCTAAAACATCAGCACAGTTGTTGCAACCAGTCCATGATAAATCAGAAATGTGAGCCAAACAATCAAAACCGTTCACGTCAATAAACGCTCCGAAAGAAGCAAATCTAACTGGTGTTCCTAAAACAACGTCACCTTCTTGAATATTAGAGAAAAATTCTTTTTCTTTCTCTGCTCTTATAGCATCGCGTTCTTGTTTTTCTGCTTCAAGAATAACTCTTTGAGAACCAACAATTTGACGACGTGCATATCTTGACTCTACTTTTTCTGCTTTAAGCCTTAAAGTCTTGCCAACGTATTTTTCTAGGTCTTTTGCAAAACCGATTTTAATTTGCGAAGACGGAACGAAAACTTCGTAGCTACCGTATTTAGCAGTTAGACCACCTTTGTTGGTAGCAGTAACGGTTACTTCAAAAATTTTACCGTTTTTAATTTCTTCGATTTCAGCCTCTTCTTTTAAGACTTTTTCCATTGCTCTTTCTGAGAACTTAACGGGGTTTTTAGCAGTAACCATTACGCGGATATCTTGACCAATCTTGTCAGAATAATCTGCTTTATTATATTCACCAAGAATTTCTTCTTTGGGAAGTTCAAAGTCTTTTTTTGCATTGTTCATAGATAACGTCAAACCGTTATCAGTTGCAGATGAAATCTTTGCAGTTATAACTTGACCAATTTTGAAATCTCTACTTTTTTTAATACTGTCAAAAGCTTTTTCCATTTCAGATTTAACTGAAACTTCTTTCTTTTCCTCGGTCTTTGCGATTTCTTTTACGCTTTCTGTGGGCATGGTTTCAACTTGGTTTTCAACCGCTTTGTTCAAATCTTCACTTTCAACAACTTCGGTAGTGATGATTTCTTCTGTAACTTTCTCCATATTCGAGATAACCTCCTGGAATTGTTCATTGGGCGTGGATGCGCCAAGAACAACACCTACTTTATTAAAATTTTTTATTTTTTCATAATCAAAATCGTTGGGATTTGTTAGTCTAAATACGTTTTTACAGTATTTTTTGCTAATTTCAAAGAGTTTATCGGTATTATTACTCTTTTTACCACCGATTACCAAAACGGCTTGACATAGTTTAGCTATGCATTCCGTTTCCTTTTGTCGCTTTGTTGTAGTATAACAAATTGTTTTGAAAATATCAACTGTTTTTGCGTCCTTAACAACAAAATTTTTTATAATTTCATTAAATTTTTCTTCTGAATAGGTTGTCTGAACTACTATACACAATTTATCACTGTCTATTGCATGAATTTCTTCATAGGAATTAACGATATATGCAGAATTATTACACCACCCGTTTATGCCTATAATTTCCGGATGTTTAGCATTGCCGATAATTGCTATGGTGTAACCTTTATTATAGTGTTCTTGTACTATTCGCTGTATATCTTTAACAAAAGGACACGTACAATCTACAACAGTTGCGTCAGTTTGATTTAATCTGTCAAAAACTTCTTTTGCCTCGCCGTGTGTTCTTATTAGAATGGTATCCTCTTTTGAAAAATCTACACCATCCAAACTGTCTAAAACAATGACACCTTTTTGTTTAAGATTGTTTATGACCGTTTCATTATGTATTATTTCGCCCAATATATAACTTTTAGGCTTTAATTTCAAAGATTCTGTTACAGCCCGTTTTACACCAAAACAGAACCCACCGGATTTACTGCAAATAACGTGCATTTTATTTGTTTATATATGACAAAACTTTATTTATTACTTGTTCGACGTTCATAAAGGACGTGTCAATTTCGATAGCGCCATCAGCTTTTACTAATGGAGAAAAATCTCTATGAATGTCGTTATAATCACGTTGCTCAATTTCTTTTTTAAGAAGTTCGTAATCCACCTTGTGACCTTTTAAGGTAAGTTCTTTATAGCGCCTGTCTGCCCTAACGTCAACGCTAGCCGTGATATAGAACTTATAATCAGCATCAGGTAAAACGTAAGAGCCGATATCTCTACCATCTAAAACGCACGACATTTCAGAAGCAATTTCCCTCTGCATCTCTACCATTTTTAATCTTACGCATTTAAGACTTGAAATATTTGATGCAGCCATAGACACGTGAGGTTCACGAATCTTTTCAGAGACATCTTCACCGTCAAGAAAGGTATGTTGCGTACCGTTTATATACTTGACTTTTAAATCAATATCGTTAATAAACGTAGAAACACCAACAGCATCAAAAGTATCAATACCTAGTGAAAGCGCTTTTAAGGCTGTTGCCCTGTACATAGCACCCGTATCTAAATATAAAATGTTAAGTTGATTGGATAAACGTTTTGCAATAGTACTCTTACCGCTTCCAGAAGGACCGTCAAGAGCAATTTTAATAATACTCATATTTCCACCTCAATATGTTATTATACCAAAAATTTTCACATTAATCTAATATAATTAAGTCGTTTTAGCAATATTTTCACAATTTTTTAGACAAAAAGCAAGACTAAGCGTTTTTCCCTGCAAGAAATCCAGTAGAGAAAGCGATTTGAAGATTAAATCCACCAGTGTAAGCATCAGCATCTAACACTTCACCAGCGAAAAAAAGACCTTTAATTAACTTACTTTCCATAGTTTTAGGGTTAATCTGGTCAACCGAAACTCCACCTGACGTAACAATGGCCTCTTCTATTGGACGCAATTTTTTAATTTTAAATTCCAAACATTTTAATACGGATATTATATTATGTCTTTCAACCTTAGTGATTTCACAGCATTTCTTATCCTTTCTAATCTGCGCTCTGGAAAGTATTATATTTACCAAAGATTTAGGAACCAAAGACGGAATAACGTTAGCGATGGCTTTGGAATTATTCAAAACAAACTCTCTAATAAGCCTTTGATCTAAAATATTTTCATCAAGAGCGGGTTTTAGGTCAATGCAAAGTGATAAATTAGAAAAATTTAATCGATTTATAACTGCCGAGCACGATAATATAACGGGGCCAGAAACTCCAAAATGTGTAAACAGTAACTCGCCAAAATCTGTAAATACTGTTTTATGTTGATTTTTACACTGAATAGAAACGTTTTTTAGTGCAAGACCCTGCAATTCAGCATAATCACCACCAGACAGTTCTAACCCAACTAAGGAAGGCACAAGTTCGGTAATATTATGACCAATTTTCTTCGCAAACGAATAACCGTCACCTGTACTACCCGTAGAAGAATATGATATCCCGCCTGTACAAACAATCACAGAATCACACTCGATTTCGCCGTCGTCAGTAACTACCGACTTAATTTTTCCGTCTTTCGTAATTAAAGATTTTACGTTTTTATTAAGTCTAATATCAACAGAATTTTTAATAAGTGATTTTTCTAATGTTTTAGTAACGTCGCTTGCCTTGTCACTTTCTGGAAAAACTCTATTGCCTCTTTCAATTTTTAAATCTAAACCTAATTCGCTGAACAAGTCAAAAGTATCATAAGGCGACAACGCGTTTAAGCTACCATAAAGAAATTTGTTGTTTCTTACAACGTTTTTCATAAAATCGTTAACGTCGCAATAATTTGATAAATTACATCTTCCTTTACCAGTAATGTATATCTTTTTACCTAGTTTTTCGTTCTTTTCAAGAAGTATTACATTGTTATTTTGACTAGCAGTTAGGCTTGCCATCATTCCGGAAGCGCCACCACCAATTACAACTACTTTTCTCATTATTCACCTTTTAAATATGTGATTATGTGTGACATATTTATATTAATTTTCGCTAGTAAAATAATAGCAAATTCATTGATTTAATTTTATTAAATATTTTTTTGAAAAAATAAATATTATCGCTACTATTACAATTAATATCATTATACCCCACCATCTATTAAGTGGCAGTAAATCATTATTTAA